>JAAEPA010000861.1 GCA_024222475.1 Gammaproteobacteria bacterium
CCTCTCCGTGTTTGAAACAATTAGGGAGTAAATCTATAGAGCCTGCTAGTGGCCAAAATTCGACCCCCTAACCGTAATTCACTCTGCGCCGTACAACTCATTACCTTCACATCCCTACAAGCTTTGCGCACGAGCCCCGCAGATCCAGGAAAACCCCCACAATCCCTGTTCCTATTAAATCAAATCCAAGCATATCACGGTACTACCCACTTGGGTAAAAAGTAAAGAAACAAGAAGAGAAAATGGGGTCACAGTCAAGAAAATGGACCACAAATTTTCAGGGGCGGTACAAGGCAATCCTAGTTGATAAACATGCCTATTTACTGGAATTGACTCGGTATGTGGTGTTGAATCCGGTGCGTGCCGGCATGGTGCGTCAAGTTCAATATTGGCCCTGGAGCAGACGCCATGCCGAGCGTAAACAAGCGATTATCGAGGCCTATGCCACCGGGCGGTATTCATACCAGGAGATCGGCGCGTACTTTGATCTACATTTCTCAACGGTAGGCAAGATTGTTCGGCACGCTAGAAAGTGATCAAATCTTGATAAGGTATGTGGTCTAATAAATAGACCTGTCCCCATTGCTCGGTTGGTGACTCGACTTTTACGTGGGCTTCCAGGTGTTTAATGGTGTTATGCACGGGGGGATGGTACCGCGACGGAAAGGGTCCTGTTCAACTCAAAAGAGCTGCCCGGCGCCGATAAAATGATCGCGGTAGTGCGCTTGCTGCAAACTCTGCACCGATACATGCCCGCCGCTCGATGGTGCGTGCACGAACTGCTTGTCGCCGAGGTAAATGCCGACGTGCGAGACCTTGTGGCGATAACGAAAAAACAGCAGGTCGCCTGGGCGTGCCTCTTCGATGTTGATCGGCGTCGATGCATCAAACTGCTGCGCCGATGTCCGCGGTACTTCGACGCCGGCGGCGCGGTATGAATAATACACGAGTCCGCTACAGTCGAATGCGTTGGGCCCGCGTCCGCCGTAGCGATACGGCGATCCAACTCGCGACGTGGCGGTGTTGACGATAGACTGGCTGACGCCCTCAACGGTAGCCGAGCGGATCCCGATCGGTGCCGGAGCGCTGCTCTCTTGCCAGGAGCAAGCGCTCAGCCCGGCACAGGCCAGTACCGCCAGACAAAATCGATGCGTCGAGCTACTCATGTCAATTGCGCCCCTTCCCGGTTCATGAGTTACTGGTTAAATAAGACCCTGAAATCCAACATGAGCCAAAGCCAATATCATTGACAAATTTTATGAAACAGGAAGAAAGTATTCTGAGGGTCTCAAAGAAACCATGCGGATTATATTTAATGATGTCCTGCCTCAGTGAAATTACACAGCCGTTCATTCGGGTATCGAAGGCTAAGGAGGTTATTTAATTGGCATTCCTTAGCTGCCTTTATATACTTTACTGCGATGCGCAACTTTGAC
>JAAEPA010000862.1 GCA_024222475.1 Gammaproteobacteria bacterium
AGTTTCTAGTGACACACCCGGCGCAAAGCCATGCAGCGCAAGGCTTCCCGGTGATTGCTAAAAATGGGTGTGGATCTAGGTTTTGGTTGGGATCAGAGCAGGTCGATCATCGGCTTTGGCGGTTTAAGCTTCAATCTTTTCAATCGCTTAGATGCATCAGTGTTGGGCTCAGTCACCTGCCAGACGGTTCCATTCGGGCTCGACAATTGCGCCAATTGAATCTGTTTTAGATCGTCGCGGATATTGCGCCAGGTATCTCCGGCAGCATGTTCAATCACCCGCTCCAGGAGCAGTGATAAGACCGTGATGGCGATATGCGCATGGATGCGGTGGGGAACCCAGTGATAGACCGGGCGCATCCTCAGTCCGCTCTTCATTGTCTGCCACGCCTCTTCTACCCGCTGCTGCTGTTTGTAGCCCAGCGCCATGTCTTCGGCCGTTAATGTATCGTCGTTGCTGTGGACGACGAACTTGCCATCAAACCGCTCCAGCTCTTTAATCGCCTTGCGGTTGATGGCGAGTCCCTTGCAGGTCTCCTTCAACAGTCGGCCATATCGCGCACTGGTGCGCAGGGCGCAGGCTCGCTTGCTGTAGCCTTCACCCTGATCCGACAGACTCGCCAGTTCTGCTTCGAGTTCTTGGATCAACCGCTCCCGATGACGTTTCTGCCGCCGATCCTCTTGCGGGTTGTAACAGACTGCATAACGCCTGCGCCGCTCTCCGTCACCGACTACCACCTCTTTGACTTTTAGGTTGTCGGCTACTTCACGAAAGCGTCCC
>JAAEPA010000863.1 GCA_024222475.1 Gammaproteobacteria bacterium
ATGAGACGACTGTATCCTTTGACATCAGCACTGAGTATTGCGGTGAGTTTTCGTCTGGCTCGCTCTTCAGTCATGGGTGACCCCCATTCTTTTTGGCGATTAATACAATAGATCAGGAAAAATTATAGCTTAAGAAATGTACTGTAGGACTTGACTCGGTTCCACTCAAAAAAGTGCATTCGGACAGCTGGCGGAGAAACTTCAGATCAATTAAATCATATATATCATTTAATTATGAGGGGTCAAACATATTTTGGTGGGTTTTTTAATGGATAGCAAACCACAATATCTGGTGGTCTGACAAAATTAGTTTGGACTGCATGTATCCTTGAATAATCCCGGTAGGAACGCCGGTTACCCGGCGCCCCCCGGACAGATCCCAGCGTGCGGAACTACCGCACTGGGCTCCTACCTTGGGTAAAGACGCGTAGGCGCTGCTCAGGATAAGGATGGCCTAAGCTTCTTATCCCTTTGCGCTGCCTGCCGTATCCGTCCCAGCTCATGTTGCAGGCCTTCCCGGCACTGCGTCCGGTACCTGGTTTGCTGATACGAATTCCCCTTGGCCAGTCTCCTTCCCTCCACTTTCTCCGCAGACGCCGGCGCACCGCCGTCCTTGTTCGAAAGCTTCACAGGTACTATGAAACTGTCTGACTTCCCACGCCCGTTCATCGCTGTCGTGCTCCCTCAGGATTCACAGCGCCGACCCCCGTGCCATCACCAAGGGCCAAACGTGGGACCTCCCGGTTCCCGATCGAAAAACTTGTATACGTGCACAGGTTCTCTGACCACGCAGGGTCCAGCCGCATCTCGCCATAACGATGCCCCTGATGTTGCCTTCCGCTCTTGTGAACGACGTCGGCACCCTGAATTTATAAAAACTTTCGCAGCTCAATAGCCCGGCCCGCATACCCCCTGCCAACGCTTCGCTTATACCCTTACGAGCATAAACGCATGACTCGGGGTCGATGTGGGCTGCTAACCCTTCATCGTATGGAACTCTCATCCACTGCTCCTCGACGGTTTCACCGGCGCACTCACAACTTTTTACGAGTCTCCCACTGTTTGTATAAGTTTACAGTATCTGCAAAAAATTAGGGCGTCAGATAGTTGGTTTTTGTTGGTGATATCAAAGGTTGGTAACGAATTGCTCATGGGCCGCAGAAGGTTAAGGCCTGCCTTTCATTAATAGCCCCACAAGCTGTTTCCGGTGAATGAAA
>JAAEPA010000864.1 GCA_024222475.1 Gammaproteobacteria bacterium
CAAGCGAGGGCATGTGCAATTTATGAATTATCCGGGCTAGGAGTCTGACGGAGGATAAGGAATGAGGATTAAATAACTTCCCTAACTGGCGCCGAATGATCGTTCGTATTCAAGGCGCGACAACAGGCGCATAGCCTAGCTATGTAACTGTTGCCGCAACGCCGAAGACGGACGATAAGGCAAGTCAGATAGGGAAGTTATTTCAGTAGCATTCCTAAGGCGCTTTGCCAAAATATTTGCTCACTCCACTACCCGTCGCACGACCTCGAACATCTTGGGTATCTGAAATGCGAGCAGACCGATTATCCCTATTGCCAAAATCATAGTCAACCCACCCAGTAGGTTGACAATCATATCTCGACTCGCGTGTTTTTCCCCGACTCCTTGGGCAAGATCGCGAAGAGACAGGACGCCAACAAAGGCCTGGCCATCATAAACGAGTAAATGGCGGCAATTGTTCTGTTTCATCAATGTAAGCGCATCGGTACAGGTACTGTCATAAGATATGTTAATCAGGTCACGGGTCTTGACCTCCTTGAGTTTCACCTTGGCGGGATCACGTCCTTTTGCCACAACCCGCCCGAGCAAGTCGCGTTCGGTAAAAAAACCTGATACCTGGCCTGAGTCCAATACCACTACAGAACCGGTCTTATGACCCACCATTGCTTGGGCCGTGGCCTTGACATTATTATTGCCATCCATAGTCACTATGGACCTGTCAATGTATTCTGCGACCCTACAGGCCATTTTCTTCCCCTAATTTAATGCTTCTAATATTTTCAATGGACAACAAGACCGCACCGACAGGCTCCTCCGAACCGCTTCTCAGATATGAATCGCTCGATGATCCACTGCCAACGCCGCCTCGTGCATAGCTTCGGCCAATGTAGGATGAGCATGGATGGTGCGCGCCAGATCCTCGGTACTGGCATCGCATTCCATGGCCATCACCGCCTCTGAAACAAGCTCCGAGGCATGGGGTCCAAAGATGTGTACCCCTAAGATACGATCTGTCTTCTCATCGCCGATGATCTTGACCTTCCCAACCACCTCACCCATGGCGCGGGCCCGGCCTATCGCCATGAAAGGGAAAACACCTGTTCGATATCCGACCCCTTCCTTTTGGAGCTGTTGCTCAGTCCTACCCACCCAGGCGATCTCTGGCCAGGTATAGATAACCCAAGGGATGGTGTCATAATTCACATGTCCGGCCTGCCCGGCAATGCGTTCGGCAAGGGCCACACCTTCTTCTGAGCCTTTATGAGCCAACATCGGACCGCCAATCACATCGCCAATGGCGTATACCCCATCCAAATTTGTTCGCCAGTGCCCATCGGTAACAATAAAACCACGCGCATCCAGGGCAAGCCCTACGTCTTCAGCGCCTAGTCCCTGGGTGTAGGCCCTGCGTCCCACGGCGACTACCAGCTTGTCCACCTCGATCTGCCGTTGCTCGTTGGCGGTTTGATAAACCACCTGCACACCGGACTCAGTCTTTTTCGTCCCGGTAAGTCTGGCGTCCAGCTGAATATCGAGACCTTGCCTTTTAAGCACCTGCAGGGCTTCTTTTGCCAGCGCCTGGTCAACCGTGGGCAAAAAGCTGTCCAAGGCCTCCAGGACCGTGACCTTCGCCCCTAACCTGTTCCATACACTACCCAGTTCCAGACCGATTACCCCTGCCCCGATCACAGCGAGACGCTGAGGCACTTTTCCGAAGGCCAGGGCGCCACTGGAATCAACGATGGTTGATCCATCTACCGGAGCCTGAGCAAGGGAAATGGGATGGGATCCGGTGGCGATGATGATATGTCTAGACTCCAGAAGCTGCCCTGCCTCACCACTGCCTCGCTTAGGCATGACCTTGACCTTCCCATCACCCAGTAGCCTTCCAGTACCTATCAGACGCTTTACCCCCTTTTTTTTAAACAACCCGTCGATACCACGCGTCAGCATACCAACGATCTTCGACTTGCGTTTTTGCATGGCCGCCACGTCCATAGCCACCTCTTTAACGGAAATCCCATGGTCTTTGGCCTGGTGGGTCATATGGTGATAATAATGGCTCGAATCCAGCAGGGCCTTCGAAGGGATACACCCCACATTGAGACAGGTTCCACCCAGGGAGGGTTGGCCGTTTTCACCCATCCATTCATCGATACAAGCCGTCTTCAAGCCCAATTGCGCACAGCGAATCGCCGCCACATACCCGGCAGGACCGGCACCAATAATCACCACATCATAGCTTGTTGTTGCCATGTATCATCCTAAACCAGGAGAGTAGGTAGCCTGAGGAAATTTCCTCGAAGAACTATTGTTTCCGTGAACATGCTCATGCTCTGAAAAACACCGACTCAGCAAAGCCGGTGACTTACCGAATACGTTAAATCTGCAGCAGTAGCCGGGAGGGATCTTCGATCTGTTCTTTTATCGTCACCAAGAACTGCACAGCCTCCTTGCCATCGATGATGCGATGGTCGTAAGACAGCGCCAGATACATCATTGGACGAATGACGACCTGACCGTTTTCTGCCATGGGACGATCCTGGATCTTGTGCATACCCAGTATCGCGCTTTGCGGTGGATTCAAAATAGGAGTAGACAACAAAGAACCGAATACGCCACCGTTGGTGATGGTAAAGGTGCCCCCCGTAAGATCTTCGATACCGAGTTTATTCGACTTAGCCTTGCGACCATAATCCGTGATTTCTTCTTCTATGGCAGCCATGCTCAGTTGGTCGGTATCACGCAGGACCGGCACTACCAGCCCCCGTGGTGAGCTCACCGCGATGCCGATATCGTAGTGGCCGTATTGGATAATATCTGTGCCATCGATGGACGCATTAACCAGCGGGAAACGCTTCAGTGCCAGCACCGCAGCCATGACAAAGAAAGACATGAATCCCAGACGTACCCCGTAAGTCTCCTCGAATTTATCCCGATAACGCTTACGCAACATCATTACGGGCTGCATGTTGACCTCATTGAAGGTCGTGAGGATGGCATTTTCATGCTGAGCACTCAGCAGCCGCTCGGCGATACGTTTTCGCAACGGCGTCATGGGAATACGCTGTTCGGTTCTGGCTACGGCCGGCGGGTGGGGTGCTGGTGTCTGCGATGCAGTTTGTTTCAGCGGCGCCGGCTTCTTTGCCGGTTGCTGGGTCTCGCGATTAGACTTCAGATAATTCAGCACATCTTCTTTGGTGATACGTTCAGGGCTCGCGGTGGGCTTGATCTGAGTAGGTTCGAGGCGGTTTTCCTCAAGCATCTTGCGTACCGCGGGACTGAGTTTTGGGGCCTGGGGCTCAGTAGGTGCCGGCGGTGGTGCGGGAACCGCCGGTTCGGTAGCATGCTCAGCTGTCGTTGCCGCAACCGATGCAACGGCTTCTTTAACTTGCTGAGGCGAAACTGCTGCTGTAGCTGTACCCTCGGTGTCGATAACTGCAATGACCTCATTGCTCAACACCAATTCACTATCCTTTTTTGTTACCTCCTTGAGCAGTCCGCTCTCCGGCGCAGCCACCTCCAGCATGACCTTATCGGTCTCAATTTCAACTAGATTTTCGCCTTCTTCTATAGTTTCGCCAGGTTGTTTAAGCCATTTGACCAGGGTTGCTTCCGCAACGGACTCGGCCAGTTCCGGTACTTTAACTTCGATTAACACGTCTTGCCCCCAATGTTATAAATTCGTTATCTGCATCTCGGGTGTTTGTTGCATCTGGGTCTTGGTAGTTAATTGCAGGGCCTGCTCTACCAGATCTTTCTGCTGTTGGCGATGTTTCTTTAGGTAACCTACCGCAGGCGAGGCTGAATATCCGCGCCCGACGTACTTCAGGCGGTGCTCAGACGTCACGCATCCCTTGAGATGCCGATGCGACTGCATATAATACCAAGCCCCCTGATTACGCGGTTCCTCCTGCACCCAGACGATATCCTTGGCCTGAGAGTATTCCTCGATGGCGGCCTTGACCAGTTCAGCAGGAAAGGGGTAAAGCTGTTCGATACGAACAATGGCGATATGCTTCAGGCGATTCTCACGACGTCCATCAAGAAGATCGAAATAAACCTTACCGCTACACAGCAACAAACGAGTTACCTTTTCCGGTTCAATGGGATCGATCTCATCGATCACTGTCCTAAACGCCCCCTCACTGACTTCATCGATGCTGGAAACCGATAGACGATGACGCAATAGTGATTTTGGCGACATGACGATCAGCGGTTTGCGATGCGGGCGCAACATCTGTCGGCGCAGCATATGAAACATCTGCGCCGGAGTGCTCGGCATGCATACCTGGATATTCTCCTCGGCACATAATTGCAGGTAACGTTCCAAGCGTGCTGAAGAATGCTCCGGACCTTGACCATCGTAACCATGAGGCAACAGAACGGTCAGCCCACACAGACGTTGCCACTTGGACTCGGAGGAGCTAATGAATTGATCTATGACGACTTGAGCATTGTTGGCGAAATCACCAAACTGTGCCTCCCAAATCACCAGACCTTCGGGTTCCGCCGTGCTGTAACCTACTTCATAGCCCAGCACTGCCATTTCCGAGAGTGAGGAATTGATCGGTAAAAATTGAGGTTGCTGTTCAGACAAATGCTGCAAAGGGATATAAACCTCACCACTGACCTGATCATGAACACCGCAGTGACGGTGTGCAAACGTACCCCGCACACTGTCCTGTCCCGACAGGCGTACGGCATACCCCTGTTCCAACAAGGATGCATAGGCCAGGTTTTCAGCAAACCCCCAATCCATGGGCATTTTTCCCTCCCCCATCAGGCGCCGCTCTCGTAACAATTTCGCCACTCGTGGATGGGGTGAAAAATGTTCTGGAAGTTGGGTCAGCTTCTGCGCAAGACGCTTGATCCGAGCCCGAGCAAGCCGAGTCACCGATCCCACCGTCCATACCTGGCCCATATAGCGATTGTAACTCACGTCGAAACTACGGTCGGGATGAGGTTCTACCGGTGCGGATACAACATAATTATTTTTTATCCGCAGTTGATAGTCGGTCTTCATCCGTTCGAACTCTTCCTGATCGATAACCCCTTCATCGATGAGTCGCTGCGCATAGGCCTCCCTTATCGGGAGATGATCTTTGACGCGCTGATACATAATCGGCTGCGTCATCATCGGCTCATCGGCTTCGCTATGACCATGGCGTCGAAAACAAATCATGTCCACGACCACATCTTTGTTGAAACGCATGCGGTAATCCAGCGCCAGCTGAGTTACAAACACCACCGCCTCTGGGTCTTCTGCATTTACATGAAAAATTGGCGCCTGAACCATTTTCGCCACATCGGTACAATATAGGGAAGAGCGTGAATCCAGGGGGTCAGAAGTGGTAAATCCTATCTGATTATTGACGATGATATGCATCGTACCACCCGTTGTATAACCTCGGGTCTGTGAAAGATTGAAGGTCTCCATCACCACCCCTTGCCCGGCAAACGCCGCATCGCCGTGGATCAGAACCGGTATGACCTGATTGCGCTGCTTATCGCCCCGGTGCTCTTGACGCGCCCTTACCGAACCCTCGACAACGGGATCAATGACCTCCAGGTGCGATGGGTTGAAGGCTAGCACCACGTGAATAGCACCATTCTTGGTGACCAGGTCCGATGAAAAACCTTTGTGATACTTCACATCTCCGGAGCCATCATCCGACCGGGTAATTCCTTCAAATTCCTCAAACAGCAATTCAGTGCTCTTGCCAAAAATATTGACCAGAACGTTGAGCCGGCCACGGTGAGCCATCCCCACGATGACTTCTTTAGCCCCATGGTGGGTGCTGCGCTCGATCAAAGAATCTAATAAAGGGATGAGACTGACCCCACCCTCTAATGAAAATCGTTTCTGGCCTACATATCTTTTATGCAGATACTCCTCTAGGCCTTTACCTGCCACCAGCCGCCCAAGAATATGCCGCTTGCTCTCCTCATCACCAGACAATGTGACATGCATCGTCTCCAAGCGACGCTGGATCCAGCGTTTTTGCTCGGTATCGGTAATGTGCATATACTCTGAACCTATCGTGCCGCAATAAACACTCTTTACGGCATCCATAATCTCTTGCAAGGTGGCCTGATCACCTAGACCATGGAGTGATCCCGTATTGAATGTCGCGTTTCTATCAGCATCAGACAGACGATGGTATTCCAATCCCAGTTCTGGCACCGGCGGGCGTTCATGCTGTTGCAGGGGATCAAGTTTGGCACGGCGGTGCCCCAAAAAACGGTAGGAATTAATCAGCTGAAGCACTGAAACCTGCTTGCCCTTTGGGCTTTCTCCTCCAGGCAACCCCATCGCGTCTAGCGGGCGCGCAAGCTGCGATGACGCCGCAGATGCCCTCCCCCTGGGTAGAACTTCGGCAGGCTTTTCTAGCCCATCAAAATAGCTACGCCAAGCCGCAGGAACCACGTCTGGGTCATGTTGATAGGATTCGTAGAGCCCCTCCACAAACGAGGCATTGGCACTAAAGAGCCAGGATTGATCAGTAGTCTTCATAAGTTGCAGCCATTGGCCGGGGAGGGTAACGCGACTGGTATCGCTATCATCTTTTTGTCACTATAGTATCCACCCGGAATCGGCGTTGCCGGTGTTGAACCTAGATCATAGGGGCCTGTCGGACTAAGGAATGACCTGATGTGGACAAGTCTGGCTGGATTTCCCGTTCATTCACGCTAAATGTGGCCAACATTCACTTCAAATAAACGAAGCATCCGACTCAGCTGACCTTGCCCTCACTACGGTCGCCATTCTCAGGCAGCCTCCCAGCACCCCGATTGATTGTTTTTTGCTATTGCTATATAGATCGAACTTATAGACTTACATACTATGCGTTGGGCGATCCGATTGCAATGCTCCTGCCAGCAAACCTTCAATCTTATTGCGCACAGCACCATTGTCCTGATCACCGAGCTGAATCCCTATGCCGGCAGTGCGATTGCCCTGTGATCCTGGAGGTGTTACCCAGATCACCTGACCCGCGACCGGCAACCGCTCCTTATCGTCCAGTAATGTTAGTAAAAGAAAGACTTCATCCCTAAGCTTATAGGGCTTTCCCGTTTTAATGAACAGACCACCATTTTTTATGAACGGCATGTAGGATGCGTACAAGGAGTTTTTCTCCTTGATCATAAGAGTCAGAATACCCTTACCGCTGTTTGACATAGCTGCCCCTAAACTCTAGTTTATTGCTTCTGGCAACGCGCAGACCATGCCAGCACAATGTCTTCAAGCCGCAAGCGATGATTTAATGAAGTCCCTGCAAGCCTTTTATATTCAAGCATTTGATCTAAAATATCGTATAGATACCTTATGTTTAATCGGTTTGAAATTCCATCCAGCTCGGGATAGAAATCCGGGTTATCCAGACAGCCAGCATCGGCATTCTGGCTTAGGCGCAAGCTATCTATCAGCCAAGAAATCAACCAGTCTAGTAATTGTATAAATTCAATCTTTTCCCATCGCTTGGCCAATTCAACGCCAGACACCCCACCCCCTATAAATTGATTTAGCCCAGCAAATACCGACTGCCTGGTTTTCAGCAAATCTCCTTTCGCAAATGCCTTGGCAGTCAAGGGTTGTCCATGGCATAGAGAAATTAACAAAGCACTATCACTTTCGGGTATATGCTTGGCCAACCAAGCGCTACCGTCAGAACGCGATGGGGGATTGAAATTGATTCGCTGACAACGACTACGAACGGTTGCGGGTAACTTCATCGGATCAGAACTAACCAACAACGCATAGCTCCCGGGAGGAGGCTCTTCCAAGGTTTTTAACAAACTGTTTGCGGCATTCCGATTGAGTGTCTCCGCCCCTAAGATTAATCCTACCTTGTGATGCCCATACTGAGAACTCAGAACCATGAACTCATTCAAAGCTCTAATCTGATCCACCAGAATCCATTGTGCGCTACCCTCCCGACTCACCTGGTAATAATCCGGATGGGTATCTGCACCAAACAGGCGGCATTGTCGGCAGTGACCACAGGCCTCCAGAGATTCGCTCGCTTGAGTGCACAACAACAACTTCGCTAGACCTCGGGCAAACGCCACTTTTCCCAAGCCGGGGGGACCACACAGCAAAAGCGCGTGCGGCAACTTATCATCACTTAGCTGATGTTTAAGCTGACTCCATTGTTTTTTCTGCCAAGGATAGGATGCTGACATCGTCAAAATCCGGCAATTAATGATTCCATAACAGCTATGGTCTGAGTATTGATCTGCTCAGGTGAACCTGAGGCGTCTATGACATAAAATCGATTGGGCTCTCGCACTGCCATATCCAGGTACGCCAGGCGTACCTGGTCAAAGAATTTCAGGGTCTCCTGTTCGAATCTGTCCGCTGCACCCCTTTTCTTGGTACGCGATAATCCTGTTGCAACATCGATATCCAAGAGTAGGGTCACATCAGGCCGAAACTCACCTTGCACCCAACCCTCCAGCAAACCGATTCTGGAAACTGGAATCCCCCGTCCGCCACCTTGATAGGCGTAGGTGGCGTCGGTAAATCGATCACACACTACCCACTTGCCTTGGTTCAACGCCGGGAGTATTACTTTCCGCAAGTGCTCCGCACGGGCAGCAAACATCAATAACAGCTCAGTGTCTGCATGCATAGCAGGCAGATCTTGGGAGAGCAGCACACCGCGAATAGCCTCTCCCACCACAGTTCCACCCGGTTCACGAGTGTGCACAACAGTCCTGCCCTGACTTTCCAAATAGGCGCACAATACACCGATCGCTGTACTTTTCCCTGCCCCCTCAATGCCTTCTATGGAAATGAACCTACCTCTGAGCTTGAGATCTGTAACGCTTTTTTTCACCATGGAGCTGATATCTAATCACCGCCTCGCGGTGTTCCTTGTAGGTTTTTGAAAAATAATGGCTGCCGTCACCCTTGGCAACAAAATATAATGCCTTGATGTTAGCCGGATTTAGCACCGCATGCAGGGATTCTCCACCGGGCATTGCAATGGGCGTGGGCGTCAAACCTTTGTGTAAATAGGTGTTATACGGTGTGTCATGCCTAAGGTTTCGGTAAGTAATATCACCATCGAAACCATCCCCCAACCCGTAAATTACAGTAGGGTCCGTCTGCAACCGCATACCCTTCTCAAGACGGGACAGGAATACGGCGGCTATTTTTGGACGTTCGTTAGCGACTGCCGTCTCCTTTTCAACAATCGAGGCCAGAGTCAACGCCTCATAGGGTGTTTTGAGTGGTAATTCCTGAACCCTAGCCTGCCACTCATCCTGCAAACGTTTTTCCATATACGCATGGCTACGTTTCAGTAGATCGACATCGGTGGTGCCGTTAGGAAAATGATAGGTATCGGGGTAGAACCACCCCTCGGGAGGCATGTCCGGCACACCCAGCATCGCCATGAGATCGGTTTCTTTGGTCAAGGTATGCTCGATCTGAGGGTGTTGCGCAAGCGCCTCTAACATCTGCTCAAAGGTCCAACCTTCTAACAGTGTTAAGCTATATTGCGCTGTCTTGCCCGTTACCAATTGATCCAGCAGTTGGCCGGGGGTGAGGGGATTCTCTAAACGATACTCTCCGGCTTTAATCTCTTCTGCCTTCCCCTGAAATCTAGCTAGAATCTGCCAATACCCGGGCCTGCTTAGCAGCCCTCGATTGTACAGATCATTAGCCACTTGTTTCAATGAAACCCCGGGTGAAACCTCAAACAATAAGGTGTCGTCTCCAAGATTGATTGGCTGCTTGAGAAAGCCGCGAAAATCAGCCACTACAGCGATGCCCGAGAGGGTAACAAATAGGAGCGTCAAAGTTATGAGTCTACGTAACACGATATTTCCTTTACCGTTTGTCTAAACTCCAGAGGAGGAACCGAGGACTGATTAATCTTCAAAAAATAGATTTTCCATGAATGTATCAATATACGGATGCCTGTCATAAAGCACCTCACCCAAGCGCCTGACAGGCCACATCCCAATAAGACTGTTAGTAAAAAACAGCCCTTCGGCCTTCAATACATCCGGCAGACCCAGAGAATGAATCTCGGTTGAGATGCCAAGGCGCTGAGCACTACTCAGAATCTGTTCGCGCATGATTCCGGCAACGCCCGCCTCATCCAGCTCCGGGGTAACGAGGACATCGTCCCGGATCAGGAATAGATTGCTCATCGTCCCCTCGATCACCTGCGACTTATCATCCATCATCAGGCCCTCTTGATACTCATCCTGCCACTCTCTTCGCCCCATCACATGCTCCAAACGATTCAGATGCTTGATTCCGGCCAACAGATGATTCCGAGAAAGACGGGCATTACACACCGTAGCAATGATCCCTTCATCACGGTAACGGGCAGGATAGGCCGGCCAAGGATGGATTGTCACTATTCGAGTAGTCTGAGCGGAAGAATCGGGACGATACCCTCGACCCCCCGGTCCCCGGGTAACAACTATCTTTAGAACGGCTTGGCCGAGGTCATGACAAACCTGGGAGATTTCTTTTCTAAGGAGATCCTGCTCGGGAGCAGAAATTCCTAAATCTTTACAACCCAAGCGCAAACGTTTGAGATGTAAATTTAAATATTTAGCCTGCCCATCTTTCACCGCAATGGTCTCAAATAGGCCATCACCATACAGCAGGCCACGATCCGTCAATGAGATTTCCTTCGTGGCTCGGCCGTTTACCAAGGCCTTAAGGGGTAGGCGCATTAGGGAACTAATGCTGGGGCGGGGAAAATGCTTAAAACCATGCCGGAGACATGACCTCCAGCTAGAGGTAATCAGAAATTAAATGATAAATGGTGCGCACGCCGCACGCACCAATGTTTCTTGAGTAACGAAATAGAACGCTCACATCTTACCAAACACCAACGTGCCGTTGGTCCCGCCAAATCCAAAAGAATTTGAAATCACCGTATCGAGTTTTGCCTCGCGAGCCACATTGGGGACATAATCAAGATCACATTCAGGATCAGGGGTATCGTAGTTTATGGTCGGGGGCATCACTTGATCGCGTATGCTCAGCACTGAAACCAACGCCTCCACCCCGCCGGCGGCTCCTAACAGGTGCCCGATCATGGATTTAGTGGAACTAACAGCGAGTTTATAGGCGTGTTCGCCGAATGCTCTCTTTACGGCGAGGGTCTCCGCCTTGTCACCTGCCGGTGTAGATGTTCCATGAGCGTTGACATAATCAACGTCATCGATGTTTAAATTTGCATCTTGTAATGCATTTTTCATACAGCGTACCGCACCCTCTCCACCGGAAGCAGGCTGAGTCATATGGTGAGCATCGGCGCTCATGCCAAAACCGACGAGTTCACAATAGATCTCTGCTCCACGGGCCTTGGCACATTCGTATTCTTCCAGCACCAAAACCCCAGCGCCGTCACCCAGCACAAATCCGTCACGGTCTCGATCCCAGGGACGGCTGGCTGTTTCCGGATCATCATTGTGAGAGGCACATAACGCCCGTGCCGCCGCAAACCCGCCGATCCCTAGATGACAAGTCGCCATTTCGGCACCACCGGCCACCATGACATCCGCATCCCCGTAAACGATCATGCGTGCTGCTTCGCCGATATTGTGGGTTCCAGTGGAACAGGCTGTCACTATAGATATATTCGGACCTTTCATACCGTACATGATGGATAGATTGCCCGAGGCCATATTGATAATATTGCTGGGAACAAAGAAAGGGGAGATCCTGCGTGGACCTCTTTTTAGAAAACCCCCAAAACTCTTTTCAATCCCCGGCAGCCCTCCTATACCCGAGCCGATAGCGACCCCGATTCGATGCGCATTGGCTTCGGAAACTACTAACCCCGCATCCTCGATGGCCTGTACACCAGCGCCGATACCATAATGGATAAAGGGATCCATTTTTTTCTGTTCTTTAGGCTTGATGTAGTCATCGGCATTAAAATCCCTTACCGCACCCGCAATCCGCACCGAAAATGTGCCGGCATCGAATACATCGATTTTGCTGATTCCGCTACGACCAGCCAGAATACTCTCCCAAGCCGTTTTCACAGAGGAGCCCACTGGAGAAACAACACCTAAGCCAGTAATTACTACACGTCTTTTAGACAAGTCCACACCTTATTGTCGCAAATTTTCAACCTCGAACCCGTAAAGAAACTATTTTTATTTAGAAATCTAATCCGAGTGGGCCTTAACGTAATCTATCGCATCCTGAACCTTAGTAATTTTTTCTGCCTCTTCATCGGGAATCTCACACTCGAATTCTTCTTCAAGAGCCATTACCAGCTCCACGGTATCAAGTGAGTCCGCACCAAGATCATCTACAAACGAGGCTTTTTCAGTTACTTCGTCCTCGCTCACACCTAATTGTTCTACGACGATTTTCATGACGCGTTCTTGGATGTTGCTCATAGTCTAAATATCCTCTCCGCAAGGGAATGTAGTCACACTTAATAAGGCCCAATAGATTCATGATCGCCCCACCACGGGTGACCGATATCGGCTGGTCCACAAGGGGGGGTATTGTAGTGAAAACGCCTCCGCCAATCCACCGTTAGTTGTACCCATCACGAACTCGGGGCACTCTGCGCCCCCGAAAACCATCCGTCATGGTTATCAGAGGCGATTCGAACATTGAGAATACTCACTCCGGGAAAACGGGACCGGGACACGGAAATTCCGTGTCTCACGGCATATACATACCGCCGTTGATATTCAATGTCTCACCCGTAATATAGGCAGCTCCCGCGGAGGCCAAAAATGCTACGGCATTGGCTACATCATCGACCTTCCCTAGACGGTTTAGAGGAATCTGACTCAACAACGCCTTGCGCTGCGCTTCAGGCAAGGACCGGGTCATGTCGGTATCGATAAACCCAGGAGCCACGGTATTGATTGTAATACCTCGCGTCCCCACCTCCCTGGCCAACGACTTAGCAAAACCGATCATTCCGGCCTTGGCCGCGGCATAGTTGCTTTGTCCAGGGTTCCCAAGCAACCCGATTACGGACGCCACGTTTATCACGCGCCCACGCCGCGCCTTTATCATGCCTCGCATGCAGGCCTTGGTCAGGCGAAATATAGAATTTAAGTTGGTATCAATAATGATATCCCATTGCTCGTCCTTCATTCTCATTACCAAATTATCTCGGGTAATGCCGGCATTATTGACTAATACCGTAATGGGCCCAAACTCGTCATTGATGGTTTTCACCACCCGGCTAACCGATTCCGGCTCGGTAACGTCAAGGACCAATCCCCTACCCTGGCAGCCCTGCTCTAAAAGACCGGCAGTAACACCTTGTGCCCCTCGCTCCGTGGTTGCCGTACCGATAACAATGGCCTTTTGTACAGCTAATTTTCGCGCGATAGCTTGGCCAATCCCCCGGCTAGCTCCAGTCACAAGCGCAACTTCACCCTCCAGACTCATTGTGCATCCTCACAGTTTTGTAGTGCCTTCTCTAACCCGGCGGGGCCCTGCACACACAGGGGCCTGAGTTTACGCTCGATGCGTCTATTGAGCCCGGTGAGTACCTTTCCAGGCCCCATCTCTAAAATTGCGTTCACACCTTGGGCACCCATGGTCTGAATGGTTTCAGTCCAACGAACAGGAAGCTCTAATTGCCGGGCCAATACGTCCCTGATCTCATCAGCATCAGCATGGGTCTTGACATCGACATTGTGCAATACAGGTATCTTAGGCGACTTAAAGGCTACTTTAGCCAGTGAGTCGGCCAGTTTCCGAGCAGCACTCGCCATTAACCGGCAATGCGCAGGCACACTGACCGCCAGGGGAATGACCCGTCGTGCACCCGCCTTGGAAGCCAACTGCGAAGCCCGTTCCACGGCCGCTTTATCCCCGGCAATGACCACCTGAACAGGGGAATTAAAATTTACCGCTGCGACCACTTGATCCTCGGCCGCGCTCTCACATATTTCAACCACTTGCTGATCCTTCAGCCCCAGCACGGCAGCCATGGCCCCCTGCCCCTCCGGCACGGCTGCTTGCATCAGCTGCCCTCTTTTTCGAGCCAAAGGCAGGGCATCGGTATAGTCGAGTGCGCCTGAACATACTAATGCCGTATATTCCCCAAAGCTATGGCCCGCCATCAATTCCGGCTGACAACCACCGCCGACGTTCCACACCCGCCAGACGGCCACGCCGGCGGCCAACATGATGGGTTGTGTATTGTGGGTGCGGTTTAACTCCCTTTCGGGTCCTTTCACAATCAGCGACCAGCAATCGAAGTCCAGCACCTCTGAGGCCTCATCAAAGGTCTCCTTTACCACCGGAAACGCTCGTGAAAGCTCACTCAGCATACCCACGGCCTGTGATCCCTGCCCCGGAAAAACAGCTGCTATTTTCATTTTTTAGGATTCTTTCAAACTAAATAGGTGGCGAAGTTTAGGCAATTATGGTGGTAAAAATCAAGCATCTAAGTTCCCAGGACATCCACCATGCACATATTGCTCACCAAATAATTACTTCAAAATCAATGTATAACCTTACAGTTGTCCGCATGAAGTTTTTTTCGACTAAAAAAGACCTTGTTTTATAAACCCAGTTAGAGATAATGAATCGCTTTTATTTAGTGAAATAGGTATATAGAGAAGTTATGGCAAAAGAAGATCATATTGAAATGGAGGGTACGGTCGTTGAAACCCTACCGAATACAATGTTTCGCGTCGAGCTGGAGAATGGCCATGTCGTAACCGCCCACATCTCGGGCCGGATGCGCAAGCATTACATCCGTATCTTGACGGGGGACAAGGTTACGGTCCAGCTCACACCCTACGATCTGTCGAAGGGTCGAATCACTTACCGCGGCCGCTGAAACGATGCCGATACTGTAGAGACTAGTGTACGACCTCATCTAATACATCCAGCGTCAGCTCTCCGTCCCTGACGGTAATTTTGATATCCCCTCCCTTTGACAACCGTCCAAATAGAATATCATCGGCCAAGGGTTTTTTGATGTATTCCTGAATGATCCTTGCCATGGGACGCGCGCCCATCTTAGGATCGTAACCTTTGTTCGCAATCCATGTCCTGGCGGATACGTCTACGATCAAATTGACCTTCTTCTCCACCAATTGGGCTTCGAGTTGGATGATAAATTTATCAACGACACTGGCGATGGTGCGCTCACCCAAGGAATTAAACGGAATGATGCCATCAAGCCGATTACGAAATTCCGGGCTGAAGACACGCCGGATGGCCTCCATACCGTCACTGGAATGATCCTGGACAGTGAAACCCATACTGGCCCTGCTCATCGACTCGGCGCCGGCATTGGTAGTCATCACTAGAATGACATTGCGGAAATCAACCTTACGGCCGTTAGTATCGGTCAATGTGCCATGATCCATCACCTGCAAAAGCAGATTAAAAACATCCGGATGGGCCTTCTCGACCTCATCAAGCAACAATACTGAGTGAGGGGCTTTGAGTATGGCGTCGGTCAACAATCCTCCCTGATCGTAACCGACATAACCGGGAGGGGCGCCAATGAGCCTGGAGACGGTATGGCGCTCCATGTATTCCGACATATCGAAACGCAGCAGTTTGATACCCAATATGAGTGCCAGCTGACGAGTTATCTCAGTCTTTCCCACCCCAGTCGGCCCGCAAAACAAGAATGAGCCGATGGTTTTTTCACCATCTCTCAAGCCGGTACGCGACATCTTAATGGCCGTGGTTAGCGTAGAAATGGCCTCGTCTTGACCAAAAACGACCATCTTGAGATCACGCTCTAGGGTTTTCAGCGACTCAAGATCAGAGGCTGACACACTTTTTGGAGGGATACGTACCATTTTAGCAATGATATTTTCCACATCACGCACCGAAATCGTCTTTTTTCGCGCTGAGACCGGTTTTAATCGTTGATGCGCCCCCACTTCATCGATGACGTCTATCGCCTTATCCGGCAAGTGACGATCATTGATAAAGCGTGAGGAGAGATCAGCCGCGGCGTGTAACGCCTTGTAGGTATACCTCACATTGTGATGCTCTTCAAAGCGGTCCTTGATACCGCGTAAAATCTTATAGGTCTCCTCGACGCTAGGTTCGTTGATGTCGATCTTCTGAAAGCGCCGTGCCAGGGCATGGTCTTTCTCAAAAACACCCCGGAATTCTTGATAGGTCGTTGAACCAATGCACTTGAGCTCTCCGGAGGCTAGCATCGGTTTAATCAGATTGGATGCATCCATCACCCCACCAGAGGCTGAACCCGCACCAATGATCGTGTGGATTTCATCAATAAATAAAATGGCATCATTTTCCTTGCGCAATTGCGCCAACACACCCTTTAGACGCTTTTCAAAATCGCCGCGGTATTTAGTACCGGCTACCAACGACCCCAAGTCAAGAGAGTAGATGGTGGCATCCCTCAATATCTCTGGAACCTTCTCCTCCACGATCCGTTTAGCCAAGCCTTCTGCAATCGCAGTCTTACCCACACCGGCCTCACCCACATACAATGGATTGTTTTTACGTCGCCGACAAAGGATTTGAACGGTGCGCTCGATCTCCAGCTCCCGACCGATCAACGGATCTATCTTACCCTCGCTAGCCAATTTATTGAGATTGGAAGTAAAGCTCTCCAAGGGGTTTTTACTCGTCGACTCCTCTGCCCCATCCTGCTCGACGGGACTACTGGGGTCCCCTTCCCGTTCATCAGATACCTTGGAGATACCATGAGCAATGTAGTTAACGACATCCAGACGGGCCACATCATGCTGACTAAGCAAATAAACGGCCTGCGACTCCTGTTCACCAAAAACCGCTACCAATACGTTTGCACCACTGACCTCCTTTCTACCCGAGGATTGCACATGGAAGACGGCACGCTGCAAAACCCTTTGAAACCCCAGCGTCGGCTGGGTATCGCGTGAGTCGCTCTCGAGCAACAGAGGTGTATTCTGTTCGATGAATTCACTGAGTTGCTCACCGAGCGCATCCAGATTTGCACCGCAGGCGCGTAAAACTTCAGCAGCCGTTGGATTCTCGGTCAAGGCCAAGAGCAGATGCTCAACCGTCATAAATTCATGGCGCTTTTCGCGGGCGCCCTTGAATGCCAGATTGAGTGTAAATTCAAGTTCTTTGTTTAACATGGCTGTGGTCCCGTATTCAGGTTTCTTCCATTGCACATAACAAAGGATGTTGGTTTTCTCGAGCGTGCTCGTTTACCTGATATACCTTGGTTTCTGCGATATCCCGCGTATATACGCCACACACCCCCTTGCCGCGAGTATGTACCTGCAACATGATGCGAGTGGCCTTTTCCCTGTTCATCTTGAAGAAATTCTCTAGAATATGCACTACGAACTCCATGGGCGTATAGTCATCATTGATCAGCACCACTTTATATAACGGTGGACGCTTGATCTTGGTTTTGCCTTCTTGAAGAGCTAGATCGTCGCCCCTTTGAACCTTGCCATTGTCATCACTCATGGGTCTATAGTGTAAGGGTAAGCGATATCAAAAATACACTCACTCTCAATAAAATCCTATTTTTGACCACATTGTTATCCAATCTAGATCCTACAAGTAATCGCGCTTACTAAAGTGCAATAGTTTAATTTGTTGAGTAAATTTGAGACTGAGTGGAATCCTTATTGCGATTCCCGAGGGAGAAAATATCACCATATGGATCATATAGGTTGCGCCATGCGCATGCGATCACTTGCAGGATCTAGCCCGGATATCTCATAAGTTGCTCATACTCTCGCTTGTCTATTTATTCCACAAGAAATTTCGCTCAGTTGCCCATAATCAAGGATGCGCGACACCTCCGGAAGACCCCTTGCAAACACGATATTCTGTGCGATCTTCACGCGATTACATTAAATGTCCGGGCTATGTGTGATCAAGTCTGATAAAGTTTAAGTCTGAAATTATGCAACGTTTATGCCGCAGTGACTGCATCGATAGAACAGAAGCATCCACAGTGCACACAGAATACTATAACCAACTTTCCCTCCTACCAACGGAGGCCCAATGAGATGCTGTATAACACCTCTTGATTCATTTGACAAACACCCACCGAATAGTTTTCTTTAAGACTTTATTTGTTCTTTAGTCCACAACTCATGGCGACGGAAGATCACCTAAAACCTTGGCACCCGATGCCTGCTAATAACAACCCGCATGTCATTGTCGGAATGTCAGGGGGGGTGGATTCCTCGGTTGCCGCTCTGCTCTTGCATAAGCAGGGTTTCCGAGTCCAGGGGCTATTCATGAAAAATTGGGAGGAGGATGACGAAGCGGATTATTGCGCAGCGGAACAGGACCTTAAAGATGCTGAGCAAGTATGTAAACAACTCGGCATTGCGCTGCACAAAGTCAACTTTTCCTACGAATACTGGGAGCGTGTATTCAAGCATTTTCTGACCGAGTATCGTTCCGGTCGAACCCCTAACCCGGATATCCTGTGTAACAAAGAAATCAAGTTTAAGGCCTTTCTCGAGCACGCATTGACATTGGGAGCAAATCGGATCGCTACCGGTCATTACGCACGCATCAGTTGTAACCAAGACACCTGGTCCATGCACCAAGCGGTCGACAGGAATAAGGATCAGAGCTATTTTCTTTACACTCTCGGACAAAAGGAGTTATCTCACAGCCTATTCCCTTTAGGGGGCCTGGAAAAGAACCAAGTCCGATCAATAGCCCTTGAGGCAGGATTACCGACTCACGCTAAAAAAGACAGTACCGGTATATGTTTTATCGGGGAACGCCGATTTCGACGTTTCCTGGAACGATTCCTTCCCGCTCAACCCGGCGACATCGTCACTCCCGAACAAGAGCTTGTCGGTCGGCATCAGGGGGTGATGTATTACACCATCGGGCAGCGACAGGGACTAGGCATCGGTGGACGGCGCAGTTCATCTGGTGCACCATGGTACGTAGTCGGCAAGGATATCCCCAATAACCGACTGATTGTAGTCCAGGGTCATGACGATGAACGCCTGTTTCATAAAGGGCTGTACGCCACTCAATTGCATTGGATCCATGGCCCACCGCCTGGCCAATCACTGCACTGTACCGCGAGAATCAGATACCGTCAATCCGTTCAAGATTGTCATTTCACTGCCCATGACAATGGTACGATTCGGGTGATGTTTGATCATCCACAACGCGCCATTACTCCTGGCCAAGCCATTGTTTTCTATCAAGGGGATCTATGCCTTGGCGGGGGGACTATTACCGAGCCTACTAGTGCTCTATCAATGTAATAATTACGGATTCAGCGTCCC
>JAAEPA010000865.1 GCA_024222475.1 Gammaproteobacteria bacterium
AGATTATGCGAAGGAGCGACGTATCCACGATTACGGCCGACTGAGCAAAATTTCTTGTGGAAACAAGGATCAAGCGAGGGCGTGTGTAATTTATGAAACATCCGGGATAGACCCTAAGGAGCAGATTCGTGACTCAGCATATCACGCCGATCTACCAAGGCACGATCATCGATCTCAATATTGAGGAAGTCAGACTGCCCGATGGACGCATGTTCGACTTGGAGATCGTTCGCCACCCGGGAGGGGCGGCTACGGTAGCCTTGGATGACAAAGCGCAGGTCTGCCTGCTACGCCAGTACCGTCATGCTGCTGGTGGCTGGCTATGGGAACTGCCCGCGGGAAAACTCGACCCTGATGAAGCCCCCAGGATAACCGCGGAAAGAGAACTCCAGGAGGAGGCGGGGCTCGCCGCCAAGCAATGGAATACCTTGAACTCGATGATCAGTTCTCCTGGAGTTTTCACCGAGGTTATTCATCTTTTTCTAGCCCGGGAGCTGAGCAGCGTCAACGCTCAAACCGAAGATCAGGAATGCATCGAGGTACATTGGCTCCCATTTTCAGAGGCGCTGTCATGGGCCGGCAAGGAAAAGATCGTCGATGCAAAGACCGTGATTGGCCTATACCGCGCACAAACCTTTCTGCAAGGTGGATAATTCTAGGTCCGACAGACTCATAAGGTCGAAAAAATATACCCAGCTCCCCACCGCAACCGTTATTTACTAATGAGGACCGCCATGAAACACTGGTCGCAGGATCTGTATTTAAAGGCCTGGAACTATGCCTGCCGTGCCCACAATGGTCAAAACATGCCCGGCTCCGAACTCCCCTACATCAACCATGTCGGTGCCGTTGCCATGGAGATTTTGGGCACTATCTCTAGAGACGAGACCATCGAGGACCCTGATCTGGCACTCCAGTGCGCCTTGTTGCATGATGTCATCGAGGACACGTCCATAGACGTTGAGGAGATAAAATGGCAATTCGGCGAGGCGGTGGCTCAGGGCGTTCTTGCATTGAGTAAAAACCCCGACTTGCCAGACAAAGAGCAACAGATGCAGGACAGCCTGATTAGGATAAAGTCCCAGCCCAGAGAGGTTTGGATGGTTAAACTGGCGGATCGAATTACCAATCTACAAGCACCTCCACGGTACTGGCCGATAAGAAAAGTTGCTCAATACCATGCCCAGGCCGCATTGATCTTAGAGACCTTGGGTTCGGCCAGCAAACCGCTGTCGGATAGGCTCCATACCCGACTCAAAGAATACCGACGTTTCTTTTGACCCTATTTATACCTTCCCCTCCCGATTGGTTTCGCGGCGTCAGCCATGAATATGGCAAACTGCTACCCTATTATTTTTGACAATCCGGATGTTTCATGAATTCGCATAGATATCGCGCAGGATATTGTTTTCACAAGGGATTCTCCGAAGGTGTCGCGTATCCTTGATTACGGGCAACCGAGGAAAATTCCTGGTGGAATCAATAGACCAGTAAGGGCGCCCGCAATTTATGAATTATCCGGGATAAAAGGAGATTAGCCCTGGCCTCTTTTAATGTGCATCTATCTGTCGGACTCTGCGCCAGCGGCATCGCCGCGACCAGCGCTATGGTGGGAGGACTTGCCTCCGAAAAACAGGTCATTCTCTATTTTTTATTGGGTACTATTGGAAGTCTGCTTCCGGACATCGATTCAGACACTTCCACCCCGCTTCAGATTGCCTTTTCCTTCTTCTCAATCCTACTGGCCTTCATGGTTATGTTTTACTTTTTCGGCCTATTCCCATCCGTCGTGGAACTTATTCTGATATGGCTAGCGACCTATTTATTCATTCGCTGGATCATCTTCGCCCTGTTCACTCGACTGACAACTCACCGAGGTATTTTCCATTCCGTACCTGCGGCGCTGTTTTTCGGTTTCCTTGTTGCTGCCATGTCATCCCGATTTTTATTGTTCAATCCACTTCAGGCATGGATGAGCGGTGGATTCATCTGTTTTGGCTATCTCGTACACCTGCTACTGGATGAACTCTATAGCGTCAACGTTTTCGGCATTCGAACCAAAAAGTCTCTGGGTACAGCACTGAAGTTCTACTTCAAAGGCAGCCTTCCCGCAACCGTGTACATGTACGCAGCCATGATCGCCGCATTTCTCGCCACGCCCACCATGACTCCTTTCACCCAGCAGCTGATAGATGGTGGTATTTTCCAAACAATTCAGCAACGAATGGCGCCCGGCGAAACGTGGTTTGGACGCAGCCCAACCAGACAGGACTCCGGCAAAGATGGATTGATACCTGCTTCCCCTCACCTTTACAAACTGCCCTTTTCGTGAGACAAACAGTTGTCTGATTGACGCAGCAACGAATACCGCAAAATAATGAACGAATTTACCCAGGTCTTAAAAGACTTTCGCAGAGGCGACCAGTCTCTTGATGAGCTATTCACGGTCATCGAGCAATCTATCAATGAGCAAGGCATACAAGCAAGTGACATCTTAGATCGACTTGCTGATGAGAACACCAGAGCCCCATTTGCGCAGCAGACGCTTGCAGCGATCCGTCAGCACATAGCCTCGAGCAGCAATTCGCAGAGGATTAATACCCAGGATATGGACGATACCCTCAGCGATGCCGACACGGTGATTGAAGACGATGAATTGCCAGTACCGGCACGGCTCGATGATCAGCAACAACTGCCACCTGCACCGGATCACCCAATTGACCCTACCATCACCGACTACCCCCGGCCTAACAATACCCGAGACAGTTCAATTAATCTGGTGGGTACAACACTCAACGATCGTTATGAACTCGAAAGCCTAGTGGGCTCAGGAGGGATGGGCACGGTATACCGAGCCATCGACCAGGAAAGACTAAAGTCGGGATTCAGCAACCCTTACGTGGCCATCAAAATCCTGCATCGCAGACTTAGCCTGCGGCAGGGCTGGTATTCAAACTTTCAACAAGAGGCAAGCAGGTGCCAACAACTTGCCCACCCAAATATCGTGGAAGTATACGGTTTCAACAGTGACGGTCCAAACGTTTATCTCTCCATGGAGTATCTGGAAGGCGAGACACTAAAACAGAAAATACGTCATCATAGCACTGAAGGGCTTCCCTATCGGGATGCGACCCGCATTATCACCGCCATGGGTGAGGCCCTTGTCCATGCTCACGATCATGGTATCGTCCACTATGACTTCAAACCTAACAATGTCTTTGTTACCCGTGATGGACGTGTCAAGGTCATCGACTTCGGCATTGCCCGCACCAACGAAAATGAACCTCAATCCGATCACAGCGCTACGAATCGTAAAGCGCTCACTCCAAACTATGCCAGCCCGCAGATGCTAGAGCACCAAGTCCCGGATCCTCGCGATGACATCTTCGCCTACGCCATTACTTGCTATGAAACACTGACAGGTAGACATCCCTTCGCACGCAAATTAGCCACTAAGGCACGTGATGCGGGACTGTGCCCTACTGCACCGGAGAAGCTGAATCGCCAACAATGGGAAATACTAGATCAGTCACTTGCATTTGATCGCGACCATAGAACGGCCACAATCTACGATTTCCTGCAGGGATTTAATATCCACAAACACCCTTCGCAGCGGAGTTCTGCTGTTGTTAAGTGGATAGCGGCATCCATAGTGCTGCTGTTGGCGGTTACCGCCTTGTTTCTTGTAGGCGGATTGAAATTACCTTTTCAAGATACGGCATCAACAATCGATTCTTTGCCGGTTCACGCCACAATTGTCCAAAACGTAGATTTTGCAAGCATCCAGGAAAAACCGGCCCAACCTCGAGAATCTGTCAATAGTCTCGACCATCAAAATACGCCGACTAGCACTCAGGAAACACCTTCGAACACCAGCCAGGAAAACGAAAGTCCCGCACTATCGACCGCCCCGGCTATAGCAGCGACACCCGTTAAACACCCGGAGCCCCCATCACAGGCCTTGTTGCTAAGAGGGGCACGGAATGGTGATTTGAATACGGTGAATCGCTGCTTAAGCGCCGAAATACCCGCCAACAGCCGAGACCGAAACACTGGCCAAAACGCCCTAATTCTGGCTGCAATTGGGGGGCACAAAGAGGTCATAGCCTCGCTGCTTAAGGAACGGGCCGCTATCGACCGGCAAGACCACGAGGGTAAAACAGCCTTGGCCTGGGCCACCATCCATGGGCAGACCGAATCGGTTGAACTCTTATTGGAACACGGTGCAGACGGGGCGTTGGTCGATAGGCATGGGGAAACTGCACTGATGCATGCGGCATGGAATAGACATGTCACCATTATTAATGCCTTACTGAACCATACTACTGAGGTGAACACTAGAAATTCCGATGGAATGACGCCGCTGATGGCCGTCACCATCAATGGCCAAGCCGCCGTTGCTGCGGCCCTATTAAATGCAGGCGCAGATCCCAACCTCACCACTCATGATGGGAGATCTCCACTGATGGCCGCGGCATGGAACGGACACCCTAAAGTCGTCCGACTATTATGTGAGCGGGGAAGTCTGCTTGATACCATGAGCAACGATGGTTGGACGGCACTCATGAATGCCGCATGGAATGGGCACCAAGAAATCGTAAAGGAATTGCTTATGGCCGGTGCCAACCCCTATGTGACTGGCTGGAATCAGACAACGGCGGCGCAGACAGCGAGAACTCAGGGGTACACCGAGATTGCTGAACTCCTTGTGAACACCGATAGAATATAGGAAACTGTCGGACTTAGGTCATCGTCTAATTAGCGCTTTCATAACAATGTAGACATTAACTTCGCGACTAAGCCCAGGAGGAAAAATATGCTATCGCGATACCTCATCTCAATAGGATTATTCATTACGATGCTCAGCGCTTCCTTGCCCGTGGCAGTGGCTAGAGAAGCAGTAGAACTCATGGACGGCAGTATCATCGTCGGCGAGATCACCAAGCGCTCTTCGCAGCGGTATAGCATACGCATGACCAATGGCATAATGATTAATGTCCGGTCCTGCGAAATCGTCCGTATCCTTGATGATGACGGCAGGCTAGCCTTTGAGCCATCAACGCCTCCCGCGCTACGATTCAGCGGCTCTAATACACTGGGTGAGAAGCTGATCCCAGAGTTGGCGAAGGCCTTCGTTGAGACCACCGGTGCCCAAGAGACCCACTGGATTTCTAACCAGGAAAACGAAAGAATCCTGAAGGTCGATGATGCTCGGGGCTGCACTCCAAAAGAGGTAACGATCAAGGCCCATGGCTCGGGTACAGCATTTCGCGACCTGGCATTAGATGAGGCTGAAGTAGGGATGTCCTCTCGACCAATAAAACCCGAAGAGATTGCGAAATTGGCAGACTCCGGAGATCCAACAGATTCCGATGCCGAACATGTGCTGGCCTTAGATGGGGTTGTTATCGTCGTGCACCCGGAAAACCCCGTGCATTCACTCACCACCGAAGCCATTTCGCGAATCTTCTCAGGTGAACTCACCGATTGGTCCGATGTCGGAGGTCATCCTGGACCTATCGCTATTTTTAGCCGTGACGAAAATTCGGGAACCTATGACACCTTTAATGCCCTGGTGTTAAAACCGCACGGACGGGCCCTTGCAAGCACCGCACAAATGTTTGAGTCTAGTGCAAGACTCTCTGACACTGTGTCTTCAAACCGCAACGCCATTGGTTTTATTGGATTGGCCTATATTCGTGACGCAAAATCCCTAGCACTCAATGAATGTGGTCTCATCTACGACGCTAAGCCCTTCAATGTAAAAACAGAGGAATATCCCCTGGCAAGACGCCTGTTTCTTTATCGGAAGACGGCACATCCAGACCCGCTCACCAAAACCTTCATCGGCTACGCGCTGTCAGATACAGGACAGCACATTATTAGAAAAAGCGGATTTATCGACTTGGGCATAGAAACCAATACCGAAGTATCCCAGGAAAGCGCACAACTGTCCCGCCTGAAAATCGCACTGGGAAACACAAAAAACCTTCAAGTACTCAGGGAATATTTGGATACCACTGAGGGAGCCACGCGTCTGTCAGTGACCTTCCGTTTTAAATTGGGGAGCTCCAACTTGGATAATCGGGCCCTGCGTGATATCAAGCGTTTGGCCACCTATTTGAAAAGCGATGAAGGCCAGGGGAAGCAGCTTTTACTCCTGGGATTCGCTGATATACGCGGTGAATACAAGGTAAACCTCGCGCTATCTCACGCCCGGGCACGCACGGTCGCAAAAAAATTGGCCTGGAGCGGTGTGCGAGGAATATTGACAAAGGGATTTGGAGAAGAAGTGCCCGCCGCATGCAACAACACAAAAGCGGGATTCGATAAAAACCGTCGTGTCGAGGCCTGGATCAAATAGTGGGCTCTTCAGCTCTGTTCAGGATAGGTGTAAAGAGTAGTCAGCTCAGCGCAATGCCGTGGTTCCCTGTCTTCGATGACCACTCGGTCGGTGATCAGCCGTTGAACGTCCGGTGCGGGCCGTGATGTAAAGCTTTACATCACGGTCACAACCAGACCTTCAGTGCTTTTTAGACCTGTAAAGAAATGGACATTGAACGGTACTGGTCAGCTGCGGGCGATGCAGCGCACTCTGAATCGGGTTGGGCCGGGAAAGGAACCAGAAATAATTTGGGTCTGGGATTAGTATTTTGCCCGGTACAAAAAAACACCGGCTTTCGCCGGTGTTTTACTTTCCCCCTGAGCAATGGGTTTGCGGCCGTTGGATTAATGTATTCGGCGGCGTCTTTTTCTGGCCAGACCCATGCCGAGCAGTCCTAGGCTGAGAAGGGCTATTGTGCCGGGTTCGGGGACAGTAGTTGTACCACCTCCAGTTCCAGAATCACCCGCTAAATTTATAACATTCCCGTCCGGATCTGTGTAAGCACCATCTATGCTCTGATAGCGTACGCTAAAGTTGTCCAACGTTAAGGCTAAGGGAGTAACTCCTAAGATGTCGATTGTTAATTGAAAATTTTCTGTAGAACCGAGATCCACACCTGCTCCGCTACCGGCTCCTCCCCCGCCAGTACAGTTGTTTAACCCACCGCCATCCTTCACACATATATCAACATCCGGCATAGCATTTGGGAAATTTTCTGGTCCCTCCACAAAGATAGTGAAATCGCCAGTAACGCCAGAACCATCATTAGGATCCAAATCAGGATTAAGATTCATCCCAAGCACAGTAACTCTCGATCCAGTGATTGGATTTTCGGAGGTGTTCTCTAGACTGACGTCGAATACCCATAAGGAACTATCAGCAGGAGAACCATCATCCATCACCGATACTAGTGTAAATATGGCTTCACTCGTAAGACCGACGACTTCTTGCACCCCCAGTGTACCTTCAAAATCTATATCCCCAGTAAAGTCCACGGTAAAGCTGGTACCTATATCCGCGGAATTTATCAACACTGCGTACGCTGGTTGATAGCTCAATGCTGTCAATAAAAAAAGCTCAAGGCTAAAAACACACGGTGTCTTGAGTGAATTTTTAGTCTGTCCACATTACTCCTCCTTAAATTAAGTCCAGAGATCAGTCTAGATTGAAATTAAAATTTTTAACAGATCGAAAATCATTAACTCCTACCCCAAAATAAGGCAAAAACCAAGCCAAAACCCACAACCCATTGAAAACAAAAGAAAAACCAAAACAACCACACTCCCCAAGCCATTTACCAGAACACAATCGATGTGCAACTGCCCC
>JAAEPA010000866.1 GCA_024222475.1 Gammaproteobacteria bacterium
CAGCGTTCGCGGATCATCAATCTCGACGACCAGCTCCTCGAGCTTCGTGGGGGCCTGTTCAAGTTTCTGGTCGCGCCATCGGCTATAGGCGGAATCATTGCCAAGATCGAACGGGCTGAGGTTTTGCATACTGAATCTCCAATTTGAAATTGCAAAAGTTTACGACGCATCCCTTGCGGTGATCGGACAGACTCCTAGAATATTCCCACCACGAATAAGTTTTAGCATGCCGATTTCGCCCCAAGGCGGCGTTGGAATGCGAAACCCATAGTATTGACTATGACTTATGCGTTCTGCCTTGTCCTAAGTCAAAATCGACACACTCTGCACTCCCGAAAACCCATCCGTGACGGGTATGTCTGCGGTGGAAATAGAAAAGCTTTCTGAATTGCCCGGTCTAGTAGTGAATGAGGCACATAATTTTAGTCCTCCGTAGGCCTTATTAAAAACAAAACCCGGGAAAAGGTTTCATGCAGACGCTGTCAATGGATAATTTCCTCATCATCCGCCGTTCTCTACCTCGATTGTTTGGAGCCTTAATGCTGGGACTCATCACCAGCGGGGGCTGGGCGACGGATAGCAATACTAAAGAGCCGATTCTGGACTGGCAGGTCTGGTCTCCCGCGGTTTTTGGCCAAGCCCGGAACGAGGAACGCTTGGTGCTTCTGGATCTGGTGGCGGAGTGGTGTCAATTTTGCCGTAAGATGGATCAGACCACTTACCTCGACCCGAGGGTCATTGATGTCATCAAACATAATTATATTCCAGTGCGTGCCGATCAAGATGCGTATCCGGAGCTGGCAAAACGATATGAGGACTACGGCCGGCCGGCGACGGTGATCTTTGACGGCAATGGCACCGAACTCATCAAGCGTGAGGGTTATTTACGTCCCCAATGGATGGTTTGGCTGTTGGAGGCCGTCGCTCAGAATCCCTCACCCGAGGCGCATAGGTGATCGGATAATGGATAGACGAAACTTTTTAATGCGGGCCTCGGGTGCGCTCCTCATCGCATCATCCCCTGTGTCAGCCGCCGAAACAGCCTCGGGTTCGAGTCCTACCAAAGAAAAATTACCGGGCGATGACACGGTGTTTTCTCGACAGCACTGGCAAACCATTTCTGCGGTACAGGCACAGCTACTTCCCGCAGAGCCGGATTCCCCTGGAGCCTCAGATATCAATGCCTTGGCCTATCTGTATGAGGTACTTGCCGATCCAAGACTGGATCCGGTCGATCGTGATTTTGTAAAGGAAGGGGTGTTGCAACTGGAGGAGGTCGCCCGAGACATGCAAGGCCAGGGTTTTTTAACCCTGTCTAGTACGCAACGCGAGACCGTTCTGCGCAGACTTGAAACCACATCCAAGGGCGAGCAATGGATTGTTACCCTACTGGAATATATCCTCGAGGCATTGTTGACCGATCCCGTTTATGGGGGGAATCCCGGGGGCATAGGATGGGCATGGCTAGGCCATCATCCAGGTTTTCCCAGACCGCCGCTGCATAAGAAATACTATCTCCTATGAGTCAAGACTTCGATGTATGCGTAATCGGCAGTGGTGCCGGAGGCGGGCCGGTGGCGTATACGCTCGCAAGGGCTGGTTACTCGGTCGTCGTCCTGGAAAAGGGACCCTGGTACACAGAAAATGATTTCTACAAGGACGAACTCGCCTGCTGTTTACGCGGCAGCTATACCCCGGATCTGCGTGATGAGCAGCATGTCGTGGAATTGGAAAACGATGAGGGGGGATGGAGAAGTAAACCCACCTATAAATCGGGATGGAATTTCTGGAATGGTAACTGTGTAGGGGGTTCCAGCAATTTTATGAGCGGTTTTTTCCACCGCTTGAAACCGGTCGACTTCAAATTGCGTTCCAGCTTCGGTCCCATCGCAGGTGCCAACGTGGCAGACTGGCCCATAAGTTATGAAGATCTGGAACCCTATTACACCAAGGTGGAACGCGTAGTGGGGGTGTCCGGCCGGATCGTTTCTCATCCGCACGCAGAACCTCGTAGCAGCCGCGGCTTTCCCTTTCCCCCAACTAAAGAGCATCCCATCGCCAAGTGGATCGATGAGGCCTGCGATGATATGGGGCTGCATGCCATTCCTACCCCTCGGGCCATCCTCCCTCATCCGTCAATGGATCGGTCTGGGTGCAGTTATAGCGGATATTGCGGGAGTTATGGATGTGCTACTGGCGCAAAGGGCAGCTCGCGGGCAGCGCTGTTGACAAAGGCGGTGGCTACCGGGAACTGTCAGGTGCGCCCACATTCGATGGTGAGTCGATTGATCAGTGATCAACGTGGGAAATTGGTTACCGTGGAATATTTTAATAAGAATGCAGATACAAAATGCCTCGATGCACGCATCTATGTCGTCGCCTGTCAATCGATCGAGACGGCCCGTTTGTTACTGCTCTCTACCGGTCCAAGACATAAAAATGGTTTGGCTAATGGCAGTGGTATGGTCGGACAAAACCTGCTTTTCGCCGGAGGAGGAGCGGGTTCCGGCAGGCTGCTGTATGCGAATTTCAATACGACGAAAGCCCAGGGCCTGCGCCAGTTCGGTACCTTTATCAATCGGGCCTTACAGGATTGGTACATCATCGACGATTCGCAGTTGGGACCGCGTCAGAAGGGAGGTACTATCGATTTCGTCCATCTGCATCCCAACCCCGTGGTCAGGGCGAGCCGGCAGATCAGGGGTGAGCAGGGCCTGCTCTGGGGCCGCGCCTTGAAAGACAAG
>JAAEPA010000867.1 GCA_024222475.1 Gammaproteobacteria bacterium
CCATCAATACTCTGTTGGTAGACCACTAGAGCCTCAGATAGGGAGGAATCCGCGTAAATCCCTTTGCATCCGCACCTGGGGGCGAAAAAGCTGAATGAATCGTTCTTGATAGCGCCGCAAATATTTACCTTTTCGATAGGCAATTTTAGTGATCTCCCATGGAAACAGGTCACTGAGATCACGGATCTCAAGATCAATATCCTCTACCGGTGTATAGGCCAGACTGGCGATAATCCCCACCCCCATTCCCTGACTGACATAGGTCTTGATCACATCTGTGTCCGCCGCACTCAGCACAACCTTCGGGCTGAGACCAGCCTTGGAAAAGGTCTCACTGAAATGTCCACGGCCGGTGAAGCCGAATACATAAGTAATAATGGGATGGTCGCAAAGCTCCTTGAGTGACAGATCCCGCTGTCTTAACAAAGGATTTTTATGTTGCGTGATAAGGCAGCGGTTCCATTTGTAACAGGGGATGGCGATCAACTCCGGGTGTTCACCCAAAGCCTCGGTGCAGATCGAAAGATCGACAATTTCGTGCACCGCCATGACAACCAGTTGTTGCGGAGTACCTTGGTGGATCTCCAACTCTACACCAGGATAGGCGGCTGCGAAGGCCTTGATTACAGGGGGTAACACGTAGCGTGCTTGGGTGTGGGTGGTACCTATCCGCAGTACTCCTCTGGTCTGGTCGGCGTGCTCGCGAGCCACCTCCTGGATGCTTTTCACTTCAGCCAGAGTTCGCTGTGCGTAGTGAATCACCCGCTCACCGATTTTCGTAAGCCCTACCAGCCGCTTGCCGTGGCGGATGAATAGTTCGGCCTCTAATTCCGCCTCCACCCCCTTAAGGTGTTGAGAAATAGCAGGCTGTACCAGATTCAGGATCTCTGCTGTACGAGTTACGTTGAAGTCGTTATCAGCAAGGGTAACCAACGAGCGTAATTGACGCAGATCCATATCAATAATAGTGATAACCAATAATTATTTATCATTTTACATGATATATGACTATTTATAACATTTATACCCAATACGTAATATTTTATGTCTACCCTAAAATATTGCAGCCATATTCAAATTATCAATTTATTGATGGACATCTCATGGCCCTGTCACAACCGCAAGCATTGACCAACCCGCTGGATGGTCAACAACTCCAGCGCCTGCAATCTGCCCTGGAAGGGATGTCGCCCATACAGTTGACCTGGGCGGGGGGCTATCTGGCTGGTCTTGCCTCACAGCAGCTTCAACCGATCACTACCGAAACCGAAGCGCACCAGTCGATCACCATCCTTTTTGGCAGTGAGAGTGGCAATGCCCGGAGCATTGCCGAGGCATTGGCAGAGCGAGCGACCTCATGCGGATACGAGGCACGCCTCTTTTCCATGGAGGATTACTACCTAAGGGAGCTGACTAAAGAAAGGCTGGTGCTCATCGTGGTCAGTACCCACGGTGAGGGGGATCCACCCGAGGGGGCGCGTGATCTGCACAGCTACCTGCACGGCAAGCGCGCGCCCCGGCTAGACAAACTCAAATACGCAGTGCTCGGTTTGGGGGATTCGAGTTATCAATACTTCTGCCAGACCGCCAAAGAGTTTGATAACCGCTTGCATGAATTAGGGGCTGAACGATTATTGGAGCGTATCGATTGTGACGTCGATTACCAGAAACTGTCGGATGACTGGACCAAGAAAACCCTTGACCTGACCAAGGCACATCTCCCTGCCCAACGACCAAAGGTGGTAAAACTGACAACGGCTGCAGCTAAAAATCCCCAACTATGTTACGGGCGGGATAATCCCTACCGCACCAGATTGCTCGACAATCAACGGATCACGGGACGCGGCGCCGTTGCTGATGTACACCATCTGATTCTCTCCATCGATCCAGAAATTATTAGCTACTCCCCCGGCGATGCACTAGGTGTCTGGTTCCAAAACGACCCACTCCTGACGGAGGAAGTTCTGTCAGAGATAGGACTGAGTGGCGATGCACGGATCAGTGCAGGAGAGGGAGAATCCAGTTTAAGCGATGCGCTGCTCAGGCACTATGAACTGACGCGGCTCCATCCTGCCCTGGTACGGGGTTGGGCATCGCTCGCCAATAGCGACGACCTGAGCAGGATCATCACCGATCAGGCCCGTCTGTGGGCATATATCCAACAGCATCAAGTGATCGATTTGGTCAGCCAATACCCGGCGCGCCCCTCGGTAGACGAATTCACTGGTCTTCTGCACCCACTGCAACCGAGGCTCTACTCCATCTCCTCCAGCCAAACCGAGTTCGAGGATGAGATACACCTGACCCTCTGCCTGCTGCAATATCAGGCCCTTGGCCGCCGCTATCAGGGTGGCGCCTCCGGTTTTCTGGTTGATCGACTGAGCGAGGATGAGTCATTGAATGTCCACCTGGTCGCTAACCCCGGTTTCCGCCTGCCAAGCAATACTGACACATCGATCATCATGATCGGCGCAGGTACCGGCGTAGCGCCCTATCGCGCGTTTATGCAGCAGCGGGCTATCGACAACAAGGGGGCAAACTGGCTGATCTTCGGCAACCGTCACTTCCATAACGACTTTCTCTATCAGTTGGAGTGGCAGCGATATCGTAAGGCAGGTCTGCTCGATCGCATCGATCTCGCCTTCTCCCGCGACCAGAGCGAAAAGATCTATGTTCAGCACCGGGTCCACCAGAATGGGGCTGAACTCTATCGTTGGCTGGAAAAGGGAGCCCATCTCTATCTCTGCGGCGCCAGAGTCATGGGCGGGGATGTAAAACAGGCCCTGATCGATGTGGTGAGCGAACAGTCGGGACAATCACCGGAAGGGGCTAAGGCGTATCTCGAGACACTGCGTCGCCAGGGGCGTTTCCAACAGGATTTATACTAATGAACAGCAACGTCAACGAGGTCGAACGCATCAAGGCCCGCAGCAATTTTCTACGCGGGTCCTTGGAGACAAGTCTGTCAGACAACATCACTGGTGCTCTGGCACCGGATGATGCCCAGATCAGCAAATTTCACGGCTTCTATGAGCAGGACGATCGGGATCAACGCGACGAACGCCATGACCAGATGCTGGAGCCTTACTACAGTCTCATGCTGCGCGCCCGGCTTCCCGGCGGGGTCTGCACCCCCCAGCAGTGGCTGAGGCTCGATGAGATCGGCCGTACCTTGGCTAACGGCACCCTGCGCCTGACGACCCGGCAGACCTTTCAGTACCACGGGGTCATCAAACAGAACATCAAAGCGGTGATTCAGGGCATCAACCGGGTCATGATCGACTCCATCGGTGGTTGCGGAGATGTCAACCGTAATGTGCTGTGTAACCCCAACCCTGCGGTCTCGGAGCTGCACCAGATAGTCCATGGCTGGGCCAAACGAATTAGTGAACATCTGTTGCCGCGCACACAGGCCTATCACGAGATCTGGCTGGACGGTGAGAAACTGGCCGGCGGTGAAGAACATGAGCCCATCTATGGATCGACCTACCTGCCGCGCAAGTTCAAGACCGCGATTGCCGTGCCACCCGATAACGATGTAGACCTCTATGCCAACGACTTGGGTTTTATCGCAATCGCCAAGGCGGGTCATTTGCAGGGATTCAATGTCACCGCCGGTGGCGGTATGGGCGCAACCCATGGAGATACCACCACCTACCCGCGTTTGGCGGACGAACTGGGCTTCGTGAAACCCGAGCAAATGCTTGCGGTGGCCGAGGCGGTGGTAACTGTCCAACGCGATCACGGCAACCGCGCCGACCGGCGCCACGCCCGGCTTAAATATACGATCGAGAAAATGGGTGTGGAACAATTCCGAAATGAGGTAGCAAGACGGGCCGGGGTCAACTTCGCGCCGTCGCTGCCAGTGAGCTTCACCAGCCAGGGCGATCGCTATGGCTGGCTGGAAGGTACCGACGGGCAAAGGCATCTGACACTCTACATCGAGAGCGGCCGGGTAGTTGACCGGCCAAAACAAAAACTCATGACCGGCCTGCGCGAGATCGCCGGTATCCACCAAGGCGATTTTCGCATCACCCCCAATCAGAATCTGATCGTCGCCAAGGTACAGGTGCAGCAGCAAGAGGAGATCGAGGCTATTGCCAAAGAACATGGCCTATTGAGCGAAGGCATCTCATCGATACGTAAGCAGAGTCTCGCCTGTGTCGCCCTGCCCACCTGTCCGCAAGCGATGGCCGAGGCCGAACGGTTGCTGCCTGGACTGCTCGACAAGGTCGAGACGATGGCCGAACAGCATGGCATCGGTGACACAGATTGTGTTATCCGCATCACTGGCTGCCCCAACGGTTGTGCTCGTCCCTACCTGGCCGAACTTGGCCTGGTGGGCAAAGGCCCAGGCCACTACGACCTCTATCTAGGCGGCAATGGCAAGGGAACCCGGCTCAACAAACGCTATCGAGAGAATCTTAGTGAAACCGCGGTCCTCGAAACCATAGATCAGCTGTTCGAACAGTACGCAGCTGAGCGGAAGCCGAGTGAGCGGTTGGGTGATTTTACGATTCGTAGCGGACTGGTCACAGAGGTAAAGCAACCCGCGCGGGATTTCCATGAATGAGACAAATATCCAAGGCTTACTCTTCGGCGGGACCGAGGAGAAGCAACAGCATCTCTCCGAGACCAATCGACAGCTGGAGAAATACAGTGCCCAAGAACGGGTATACTGGGCCCTGGAGCATCTACCCGGGTGGCATATTCTCTCATCCAGCTTCGGCATCCAGTCCGCCGTGATGCTACATATGATGACGCGCATCCTGCCCGACATCCCGGTTATGTTGATCGATACCGGCTACCTCTTTCCCGAAACCTATAACTTCGTGGACGAGCTCAGAGAACGCCTGGACCTCAATCTCAAGATCTACAACCCGCAGATCTCACCCGCCTGGCAGGAGGCCCGGCTTGGCCGCCTGTGGGAGCAGGGCCTGGCAGGGATCGAGCAATACAATCAGATCAACAAGGTTCAGCCGATGCGGCGGGGACTTAAAGAGCTGGAGGCCGGAACCTGGTTTTCCGGGCCCAGGCGCAGCCAGTCAAGTTCACGAATCGGCATGTCCGTCCTGCAGACCAGGTGGGAACGCTTTAAGGTGCACCCTATCGTCGATTGGCACAACACAGAGGTCCATACCTATCTGAAGCAGTATAATCTCCCATACCATCCGCTGTGGGAACAGGGCTATGTCTCAATGGGTGATGTGCACACAACCCGACCGCTGACATGCGATATGCTGGAGGAGGAAACCCGCTTCTTCGGTTTGAAACGGGAGTGTGGGTTGCACGAATGATCATGAGATCTCCAATGATCAGGGAAGATCTAAATAATGCTGTGCAGGTTCAGGCACTAGCTATTTTAAACAAAATAAATTAAAAGCGAATAGGTAGTAACGCTACTGCCAATGGAAACTACAAAGAGCGTATTTGTTCGACTTACAATGCAGCCGGATGGCTATTACAATAAAATTGTCATATTAGTGCAATAATATTGTCATATTAGCTTCCCATCGTACGTATACATCATACGATGTTAAGAGTTCAACCACGGCAGCTCAGGATAGAGCGCCGGGGTTGTTTGTACGCAGCTTGTGGGTACAAGCGATAAGTGTACTGTTGAGAATTTTGTCGTATTCAAATTACGTTCCCAGTCAGTCCTAAGTCCGGCAGGCTTTTCGCAAACTGGCAGCGTCTAGTGTAACGTAAAACAGCGACTTCAACTCTGGGGTTGAAACACCAGTTCTAAAATTACTTACGGGAGGATTGCACATGCGAATCACATTGTTCGGAACATCCAAGATGGTCGAGGCCGACGTCGATCAATTTCTCAACAAGCTCTCGGAAGCCGGTATCTTATTTGAACAGGCAATCAAATATTATTTTTCCCAGGGCGCAGACGAGTCATTTGAGGCCAAGGTCAGCCGTCTGAGAGAGATAGAGAAATCTGCCAATGAGCTGGCTCGCAAGATCGGACGAGAGCTGTATACGCATATGCTCATTCCCGATTTGCGTGCCGACGTGCTCAGTCTGATCCAGGAACTGGACTACCTTGTGGACCACTA
>JAAEPA010000868.1 GCA_024222475.1 Gammaproteobacteria bacterium
ATGCTGCGCCTCCCAATAGTTCGCTTGGTGACGGAGATGGATATGCTCCTGCTTGGTAATCGTGACCCATTGCCGGGAAAAGGCCACCGGTTGCCCTTCATCAAGGCGTGCACCCGGTTGATGAGGCCCGAGTACAGGGCACGTATTTGTGATACCTTCCATGGACCAGTTTATACACTGTTTTTCCTCTTGTGTCCCGTACTATTTTTCTAACCGAATGGGCTCGCCGAATATTTACTTTAAACAACGGCTAACCCGCTGATTCTATTGCAGGTGGGTTGGCCGAATATTTACAGTGAAAGGCCTTTAAGTGGTTGAGTTCACCGGAAATGTTCCTCCAAGGACCTGCTTCGATACCTCCTCGCGCGTATAAAACCGTTCGCCTCGAATAAATCCGGAAATGATGGAACCCTTGACGGAGACCACCCTGCCGGAAGGGGCATAAGACAAGATGAGTTTCGGAGGCAAACCATCAAACAGGTGCATGGGTGCGGGCCTGCCATCTGAGAAACAGCATGGATACACTGCGTCTGTCTGCGTATCCAGAAAGGCGGGGCGAAAGCCATAGACGCGGGTCTCGGCGCTGGTACCTCCTCTGCCTTGATAGCGCTTCGTTTGTTCTTGTAGATTAGTCTCGGTAACAGCCTCCACGCTTTCCTCGTCTCGAGTTTTTTTGAACCTCCGCATTGAAGTCACCGCCGAGCTCAGCCACCAACCCTCACGGGAGGTGGCTTTTCCCTATATATTCTATTGCTTGGCCGATCAGGCCGCCTTTTCCGTAACAGCCTTCACGCTCTCTTGGCCTCTTCGGTGAAATCACTGCCCAGCTTGGCAACCGCCTTCGCATCGCCGACAAACCGCTCACGGACACCCTTGACCAGATCATTCTGTTTGGCGAGGTACGCCTGGATGGCCTCGGCATCATTCACTTCCAGTGCCGCCCTTAGCTGGGAGAAGCCCAATGCAGCGTAGCTCTGCACGCTGGCGATCTGCAGGGCGACCAATTTCTCGGCGTTGTCAACGATCAACCGATTCAATTCTTTCGCAGGGGCGAGTGCATTCTTGGACTGTTCGACTAAAGCGGTGGGGAAAATCTCTTTGTTCATGGTTTCTGCCTCAGGATGGTGGATTACTAATATTGTTGCACTGCAGCATAACATAGTAATTGCTGCAGTGCAACAATATTGATTTGTCCTCGGGGAACCACCCGTGGAAGCGGAAAGTCCTCTACGCCCTGCTCTTCTGCCCGTTTTTCTGTCGGCGGAGGGTAAAGTGGCTTAGTGCTGGTGTGACTAACCGTACCCGTGGAAGATAAGATCGCCCACAAGCACTTCCTTGTCCGTTGTCAGCTGATCCAACGCCTCCTGCTCTTCCCTGTTCGTCTTCCGACCCTCCTGTGCGGCTCTGTTTACAATTGCTTTCATCTCAGCGGAGATCTGCTTGAGTTCTTCGGACATGGCCATGCTCATCTATTAATTAATCCTCGTGGTGCGTTTGTCGGTTCGCAATGGATGGGATTGTTGACGGGGTTTTCCCGGAAAACCCCGCGTTCTAACAGCCACAACTTTCACTCAATGAGTGTAAGCATTGTCCGGGAAAAATGTGACAGGGTGATGTGGGTTTCTTTACCAAATCGTGAAAATGGTCACATTCGTCCGGAATCCCTTTTTACCCGATACGGGATTCTTTCCCGACCGGGGGGTTCGGGTTTTGCGGTTGCGGGCCTCAAGTGGCGTAACAATCCCGATTCCGATAACGGCCGTGCCATGAAGAACTTTAGGGGAGGCGGCTCAACAAAAGATCGTTGTTTTTTTCTCCGTTACTATTGGAGCCCAATTTAAGTGTGACCGGGTCACGGTATTAAGTTTGAGAATAACGCGAACCGGATAC
>JAAEPA010000869.1 GCA_024222475.1 Gammaproteobacteria bacterium
GGAAGCGCCTATTGAATTGAGCAGCGCCGGTGCGGATCCCAGTCTCTCCGTTAATGCTCGGGGTGATACCGCGGCGGTCTGGGTCGAAATTCCAGGTGTTATCGTCGGCCGCAGTTTTAGCGCACAGAACCCCACCACCTGGAGTGACCCGGTACCACTGACCAACGTGACGGGGGGCAACGCCTTTGAACCCAAAGTGGCGATCCAACCGGGGGGTTTAGTCATCGTCGTCTGGACCAAAATCCAGGATGCCAGCCTTTGGAGCACGGCGGGGCGAATCGAATAATCCATTTCTCTACTGGAGAAAACCCACATGACAGACGATTGGTTTGAACGGCAATACGTAGAATCCGAGCGGCGCCTGCGTGAGGAACAAGAACGCTTGCATCGAGAAGACCTGGCGCGCGTCGAACGCGAACAGCGAGAACAAGAACGGGCGGAGAAGCAATACCGGGAACAAGAATTCCGACGTCGGCAGCAACAGGAGCAACGCTAACGCCTCTGGATAGGACAGCCCGCTATGAGCGCATCAATTATCCCCTTTAGCGGTGAGCAAACGGCTAGCGATAACCTCCTGATTGCCTTGCTGCAATACCACCATCAACAAACACGGCTCATCGAGGCCGCGCGCAGTGAAATGATCCTGCTTTACCGCTACCTGCCCGAGATCAATCTGGTGGGCATCGTGCTCGATGGGCTTGGCATTCCACCCGAGGGGCATAAAAACAAGCTGGGGGTCTTTAGCCGTGAAGGATTTTTTGACTATCCCTTGCAAATGATCCAGCAAGGCACGGTCAAGGAATGCCTACGGGTGATCCATCGGATACGGCGAGAAAACGCGGCAATCAAGGTGCGAGGAGGACAGTTTATCAACGGCACATGGGTTCCACCGGACGAACGATAGACTAAGGTGACTGAGGAATAAAACGATGAATACCCCTTATGAGCAACCGTTTGACTTGGTACGTTCGCAGCGGCGTAAAAAACGGCAGAAAACGGCCGTTCACTTTCTACTCTCCCTCTACGAGGGCCGACGTGTCTGCCTGCATGCGCTAAGAGCCTTTCCCAAAGAGCAACGGCAATGGTTTCTAAGCGTCATGGAAGACTATCTGAAAGATACCCCGGCGTGGATAAAACAACACCGCGCCAGCC
>JAAEPA010000870.1 GCA_024222475.1 Gammaproteobacteria bacterium
AGATCGGCACCAGGGCGAAGCCAAAGCCGAACATGCCTATAACAATCAATACAAGCTTGAATAGCAGCCGCTTGTTTGCCTGCTGTTGCCGGTCCTGAGTCATTGGGATCCCATATAGATATAGATACTGACATAAAACGCCAGCACCACAGCGGCCACGATAATCGCCGTGCGCCTTATTTTCTTCCTTCTGAGATTCTCGTTCCCCATCGATATCATGCGTTGTTCACTCCATGCCCGGCAGCGAGTTTGCCACCGGGCACTAATCTACCTCTATTTAACTTCCGGAGCCGTGGTAAAGCTGTGATAAGGCGGTGGCGAAGACAGGGTCCATTCCAGGCCCTCTGCACCTTCCCAGACCTGATCGGTGGCCTTTTCACCCTCACCGCGGATGCACTTCAGGACCACCCACAGCATGAGGAGCTGGGATATTCCCATGAGGAATGCACCAAACGTAGAGATCATATTGTAGTCGGCGAACTGCAAGGCATAGTCGGGGATACGCCGTGGCATGCCGGCCAGACCCACGAAGTGCTGTGGTAAGAAGGTGACATTGAACGAGATGATGGTCAGCCAAAAATGAAGCTTACCCAGCTTCTCGTCGTACATGCGTCCGGTCCACTTGGGTAGCCAGTAATAGACCGCGCCCAAGATGCCCACAACGGCACCGGAAACCAGGGTGTAATGGAAATGGGCCACGATGAAATAACTGTCGTGGTATTGAAAATCGGCTGGGGCCGTACCCATCATCAGGCCGGTAAAGCCACCTAGGGTAAACAGGACGACCGAACCCACCGCAAACAGCATGGGGGTTTCAAAGGTCATGGAGCCACGCCACATGGTGGCCGTCCAGTTGAATATCTTCACCCCGGTGGGAACCGAGATCAGGATGGTGGCGTACATGAAATACAGCTGACCGGCCAGCGGCATGCCCACGGTGTACATGTGGTGGGCCCAGACGATGAAGGACAAAAAGGCGATGCTCGCCGTGGCATAGACCATGGAGCTGTAGCCGAACAGGGGCTTGCGTGAAAAGGCGGGGATGATCTGCGAGATCACGCCGAAGGCGGGCAGGATGATGATATACACCTCAGGGTGACCGAAGAACCAGAAGATGTGCTGGAACATTACCGGGTCACCACCGCCGGCGGCGGTGAAAAAGCTGGTATCGAAGAACCGGTCGGTCAGCATCATGGTGACCGCTCCCGCCAGCACCGGCATCACGGCGACCAGCAGGACGGCGGTGATCAGCCAGGTCCATACGAACAGGGGCATTTTCATCAGGGTCATCCCGGGGGCGCGCATATTGAGTATGGTGGCGATGATGTTGATCGATCCCATGATGGAGGACATGCCCAGCAAATGGACGGAGAAGATCAGGAAGGGAAAGGCATCTCCGGTCTGCATGGTCAGCGGCGGATACATGGTCCAGCCTCCCGCCGGGGCGCCACCGGGCAGAAACAGGGTGACTACCAGCAGTATGGCCGCGAAGGGCAGGATCCAGAAACTCCAGTTGTTCATGCGTGGCAGGGCCATGTCCGGAGCGCCGATCATCATGGGAATCAGCCAGTTGGCCAGGCCGACCGCCGCCGGCATGACCGCGCCGAAGACCATGATCAGGCCATGTAATGTGGTCATGGAATTGAAGAATTGAGGATCGACGACCTGCAGGCCGGGTTGGAATAGTTCGGCACGGATGATCAGGGCCATGGCGCCACCGACCATAAACATGACGAACGAGAACCACAAATACAGGGTCCCGATGTCTTTGTGGTTGGTGGTGGTGATCCACCGCATGATGCCCGTTGGGTGTTCTTCGTGAGGGGCATCGTGTGTCGTGACAGCAGTCATAAGGTTTACTCCTTCCCAGTAGGATTAACGTAAAGCTTTTATTGTATTTGGTTGAATGATATCGCCCGTGTCATTTCCCCAGGCATTACGTTGATAAGTGACCACCGAGGCCAGTTGTACGTCGTTTAGTTGCGGCCCAAAGGCGGCCATAGAGGTGCCGGAGCGGCCATTTATCACGACATTTAGATGCTCATGGGCATCGCCCTTTGCAACTTCACTCCCCTTGATGGCAGGAAACATTCCAGCCAGGCCCTCGCCACTGGCTTGATGACAGCTCGCGCAGGTCTTGTTGTAGATTTCCTCGCCCTTGGTCATCAGATCGTCTTTGTTCCATTGCTGGTCCACCGATGCGGCCTCGGCTTGGGCGACTTGCTTCTTTTTAGCCATCCATTTGTCATACTCTTCTTGCTCGACTGCCCTTACCACGATAGGCATAAAGCCGTGATCACGGCCACAAAGCTCGGCACATTGTCCACGATATACACCGGGTTTATCGATCCGAGTCCAGGCCTCATTGACAAAACCCGGGATGGCATCCTGTTTAACGGCCAATTCAGGTACCCACCAGGCATGAATTACATCGGAGGCGGTGATCAGAAAACGAATCTTTTTGTTGATCGGCAGGACGACCTCGTTATCCACCTCTAAGAGGTAGTTTTCGCCCTTCTCCTCCTGGCCATAGATCTGGGCACGGGGGGTCTTGAGATTGCTGTAATAACTGATCCCATCCTCGAGATAGTCATATTGCCATTTCCATTGATAACCCGTGATCTTGAGGGTCATGTCGGCGTTGCCGACATCATCGATCTTGATCAAGGCCTTGGTGGCGGGGATGGCAATAAAGATCAGAATGACGAAGGGGATGGTGGTCCAAATGACCTCCACCAGGGTGCTCTCGTGGAACTGTGCCGCCTTGTGCCCCTTGGACTTGCGATGTGCGAAAATCGAGTAGAACATGACGGCAAATACACCGACGGCGATGGCTACACAGATCCAGAAAATCAAAGAATGCAGGTCGTAGATGATGTGACTCACCTCGGTGACGCCTTCCGGCATATTCCAGGGTTGGATTGCAAATGCACTGCTTGCAATCCCCGATAATACGAGGCCGCTCACCAAGGCCCCTACCTTTTTTATAGCACTCAGGGTCATGCCCCCTCCTTATTTGTGGTTATAAAATAAAATAAAATTGAATTGATGTTTAGGGTTTATACCCATGACGAATGAGTTTTCAGCACCCATCGCACGCCGCCTTTGCCGCATAGCGGCGTTAGAACACGAAAACCATAGAAAAAACTATGCCTTACGTATTCTGCCTGGCTCTGCAACAAACTCAACGCACGCTGCGCACCCGAAAACCCATCCGTCATGGGTATCATTCGTTACCGATGCTGTTGCTTCAGCGACCCCTCCAGGGCCTTGGCCAATTGTTGCCGCTCTTCGTTGTTCAAACAGGATCCCACTTCAAGTTCTCTTCCGTGCGAACGCAATAACAGGCGGCTGGGGTGTCCCCAAGCCTTTGGTGGACTTAAGATCACCTGTACCCAATGGCGATCGAAGCGATACCTGCGCTCCGGCTGGTGTCTGCCCACGATCACCTCGACAGTGTTATTTTCTACGCATATTACTTCGCATCGAATCGTTCGTATCGCGCAGAGATACAGCGCTACCCCCAGCACGGACATCTCCAGTCCTGCAAAGGGAAATACTATCCAGTAGCCCTTCAGGGCGAAAACGCCGGCGATCCCGAAGGAGATAAAAACCAAGGCAAAAAAAACCAGCAGACTCCCCCACCATGAAAGCGAACGATTTGGCCTGATAACAAACCGAGTCTGAGCCGGGTTCGATCGAGGTTGTTGCGCTATCATGGCGAGCCATCGATCCTGCCGTTAGCCTCCTGGATGCGACCATTCGTCGCAGAGGTAAGCCATTCTAATAATGCATGAGTTCAATGGCAATGCGCAATATCGTTTGCAATAAAAATGTAAAGTAAATTCCGTGTCTGATGAGCTTTTCGCTCGGGGTTGCGATGTCGCACGAAGGTGTAAATCAATTTTTCAAGATAAAAGAAAGTTCTGAAGGGATGTATTGCCGGCAATCTATTCATGTAGGGCCGCAATTAGATATCGTGACGTTAGTAAGGTCTAACTCGTATTGATTATGCGCCCATTGATTTTCTTGATTATAGATCGTGCGATACTGAATAATATAAGGGGTGCGGTCTTGGCATCTGGGTTCCGGCAACCCATGCCGGAATGACGATACCTGTGGACGGTTACTATCCACTTATCTTTTTCTCAACTGTTCCAACGAAATGGGGGCTTCGTTGAGCCCCGGGCTTACATCTGATGAAGGTTTTTTATCCAGCGCCCAGGCGTGGCCATAAACCACCTCGTAACTGGCGGGTATCACGCCTTGGGCCGTGCGCAATGTCTCGTAGGCCTCGATCAGCCGGCCGAGTCGATCCTTGCCGGTCAAGCCGGGCGGGCGGCCGAGGGTTTTGTTCTGGGCCCCGATAAGCTTGAGTTCTCTCATCAGTTGCATGACATCGGGATAGGTCAGGGACATCATTTCTATGTCCATGACCGGATCGCTAAAACCCACCCGCAATAGTGCATCGCCGATATCATGCATGTCGGTAAACTGATTGACGTGGGTATAGTCGTCCACCTTGGACCAGCTGTCGCGCAGTTCCCGAAGGGTATCGGGACCCAAGGTGGTAAACACCGCCAGCCCACCCGGCGCGAGCACCCGCCGAAACTCTCTCAGGGCAAGTTCGAGATCATTACACCATTGCAGTGTAAGGTTGGAGAATATTAGCCCGATGCTGGCATCGGCCAGCGGTAGGGCCTCGGCATCGGCACACAGCACGGTGGGGCGCCGTATCCAGCCGGCGCGTCTCTTGGTCAACTGTAACATCGGCAGGGCGATGTCCAGCGCGAGGACCCTCGCGCCTCGATAGCGTTTACCTAATGCCCTGACGGCCTTGCCCGTTCCCGCGCCGACATCGATCACCGTTTTCGGTGTGTATTTGATCAGGTCCAGTCGTTGTAACAGGCGATCGCCTACTTCAGTTTGTAGTACGGCAACGGAATCATAGGTTTGTGCCGCGCGTTCGAAGGCGCGGCGACGTTGCTTAGTATCGATCCTTAGCGGGTTTTGATCGTCAGTTAATGGTTTAGACATTGTAGCAAGGCGTTGTTGAATTCATCGGGATGGGACAGGAATGGGGCATGGCCGGCGCCTGGGATGATCATGTACGCACCATCGCTCAAGCGGCTAACTATCTGTTCAGCGCAGTCCTTCGGCACCAGGATATCCCTTTCACCCAGGATCAGCCGAGTGGCGCAGCGCAGCGCTGGCAGTTGGTCTCGTAGATCGGTCTCGCGCAGCAGTTTCAAACCCGCGTCCATCGCCGGCGGATGGGGAGGGTATTCGGCCAACGCTTGGCGCAATTGGCGCAATGTGCCCGGCGCCCTTTCACTAGAACGCACTTGCAGGGCTAGGAACCGATGAATGGTGAGCTGATAATCTCGCTTCAGGCTTTCGGCAAAGGTATTTAGCGTCTTCCCGGGGGTGGCTGCCGGCCAGTCGTCGGCGGTGACAAAGCGCGGTGTGGCTGCGACCAGTACCAGACGTTGCACCGACATTGGATATCTCAAGGCATAGGCCAAGGCGATCAGCCCCCCCAATGACCAGCCTACCAGGCTGATGGGTGATGGAAGCCGCTGGTGTAAATGTTCACACAGGGTGTCTAGGTCGTCCAATTTCGGATTGAGCCCGCTTTTTCCGTGGCCCGGCAGATCGAGGCAAGTCATTCGGTAGTGCCTCTCTAAGCTAGGTAAGACGCTGCCCCATACCGCCGAATGTAGTCCCCAGCCGTGCAGCAGGACCATATCTGGGCCCTGGCCTGCAGTGCGAATGTAGGTGCCCCTATCCTGATGTGGTGAATTCTGCGTTATCATGCATGGTTGTAAATTAATATGAATGTAAACCCGGATATTTCATGAATTACACACGCCCTCGCTTGATCCTTGTTTTCACAAGGGATTTTTCTCAGTCGGCCGTAATCATGGATACGCCGCTCCTTCGAAAAATCACTTGTGAAAACAAATCTCTACGCGATCATCGCGCAAATTCATGAAATAACCGGGTAAAAAAGCATATGATAACAAGCGTACTTCTCATCGTTGCCGGTTATCTTCTCGGATCGATATCTTCGGCTATCCTGGTTTGCGCGCTCATGGGGTTGCCTGACCCACGTACTCAAGGGTCGCGGAATCCTGGTGCCACCAATGTGTTGCGGGTCGGCGGCAAGAGCGCTGCTATTGTCACACTTCTGGGGGATATGCTCAAAGGGTTGATTGCCGTTGGGCTGGCAAGGTTGCTGGAGATGGATGATTTAATTGTAGCTGCGGTGGCCTTGGCCGCCGTGATAGGGCACCTTTATCCTCTTTATTTTGGTTTTCAGGGGGGGAAGGGGGTGGCTACCCTGATGGGGGTGTTGTTGGGGATGTCATGGCAGCTTGGTTTGGTATGGACATTGACTTGGTTGGCGATGGCGGCGGTATTTCGAATTTCCTCCCTCTCCGCCCTGGTGGCCACATCCCTGGTCCCCTTGTATACCTACTGGCTGCTGGATTCCTTCTGGTTGGTGATTTCCACCGCGGTGTTGGCCCTATTGATCATCTGGCGTCATCGCAGCAATATCCGTAATCTGCTCGGTGGGTCTGAGACACGGATATGAATGTTTTAAAGGGTATTTATGGGGCCGATCAGAATGCAGGTATTATCTTTAACATTGACACCCGTCAAAAGGGCTTGACCTTGGGCATCGAACCCTTGGGCCTGGAGCAGCGACTGACTGTGCCACTCGAGAAAGCCCAGCACTCGAGCCCCTTCCTTTTGGGCATGATCCTGCAGCGTCGTGACCGGCGTGCCCCCTTGAAGTTGACGCCGATACCGGTTCAGATGCGCCGTGTTATCACGGTAGCTGCGCTTACTCGCTTCCAGACATAGCGCCTCTTTGCGAAACCCCTCGGTCTTGTGCCACTCCCGCGCTCGGCGCCTCGGAAAATAGTCCATCTTTCGACAGACCACCCCCTCGACTCGTCCACCGCCTCATACAGAGGAATATGCAACGCCTTGGTTTTAAATAATATTAGGGGGGGTGAACGGTTACTACTTGGGTGCAGCGCGCTTTCGATACTTTGCCGTTTGACGAAAAAGAGCGTTTATAATACCTATCCTCTGAGCGACGAAGCGCTCGCTTCTTTGGAGAAGGAACTGAAGCGTCGCCTGCGACCAGCCCGTCGTGGTCGACCAAAAAAGCAGAGTGGTGGTAATGCAAATGGATAAATAGGTAAATAGTAAAGTGTCACCGTAATTCTAGTCATCGAGCGAACACACCGAAATACATGATGATTAAAACTTATTACCATAAGTCATAGATATCCAAGAAATAAAATAGAAACCCCGCACCATATTCCGAAACATAACTTCCATTCTGGCGTTCGCGTTGGACATTAATGTTAATCGCCCAGTTCTGAGTAAGATTAAAAACTTGCCTGAACGCTAGCCGCTGCTCTGCATGCTGCCCATTTATGACACTGTCACTAAAGAAGTACTCCAGCAAACCCTGACCATTATCCGTACGCCATAATAGTCCCATATTCGCTCTCGCTCTAATATCATAGCCCTTTACAAGCTTCGAGCTGATTTGAGACTCGCCCCCCACCAGCGCATACGTCAACACCTTGCCGACGCGGTAAGCAGGCCCAAATTGACCTTCAATATTTGGCGTCAGGACAGAATCATCACCTGACGTCACTCTGCTTGCCCCCAGCGCAACGGCCCAGGAAGTGGACTGAAAAAAATCTGTGCGCGGCTTGATCGACTGAATGCCAATTGCGGTAAGATCTTTTAATTCTAATCCATCATCTTCATAATGCCGTACCGTCATCTCCAAAAATTTAAGTTCTGAACCGATAGGATAGCCTAGCGCAGGATCAGTGAGGTCATGATATGCGGGGCGCAACTGAAACTCGACAAAGCGCTTATCATCTCTCTCGCCAGCTTGAACACGGATACGGCTAGATAAATGCCCCTCGTCATCACGGTATTTAGGCGTAGGCACATCAACCAGTGTTGACTTCCCCTCGGAAGCCTGGCGAGCGCGCAACAATTGATACGATGTGGGTGCTGCCTGTTCTCTAGGTAGTGGCGCAAGCCGAGAATACTGATAAGCAACATCTAAAATCCTGTTTTTGGATTCACTAGGCAAATGATCGAGCCGTTCAAGGTCAACCGGATTGAAAATAGGCACCAGTGAAAGCACATGCTCCCTTTCAGCCTCAGATAGTTGACTGAGCTGGTGATTAAATTTTGTCACCACTGATGGCCGGTAGCGTGATGAATCAATCCATCCCCTTTTCTCAGCCAGCCTAACAGTATCAATAGGAATAGCGTACAAATTAAACTCTTCCAACATACGCTGCTGCGGCCTCAGCACATCCAGCATGCCAAGTATGCGATATGAACAGTTTTGCGTGAAAAAAAAATAATCAATGTTTACATTTTCCATTTCCCAAATATGCCTTGCCAACTGATCAGCCTCAGCGGCAGTCAAATTGAGTCGATATTCCCAGATATCGCGGCTTTCTATATCGCGGTATTCCTTAAGCTTTATATAGTAGGGCAGTACCGTAGTATCGCCTGGGTAACCCCCTACTAACCCTTTGTATATAAAAGCGAGTTCGCTTTCATCCTCTTTTTTCTGTGCTGCATAGGTAATTGCATAGGCCAGAATTTCATTGTCCAGGGTCTGATTTTTTTGATCAATTCTGAGCAGTGTATGCCCAAACATAGATGATGGACTATCGAGGTATGCAGCAGGAAATATCAAACTAGCGCCGCCAGGATTTAACTTTTCAAACCACTGCTCAAATGATGGGCAATCTGGTGCCGGTAATCTTGAAGTGTCGATGGATAGCTGCTGTTTCAGCCAGTGAGTACGTGCTGGAAATCGACACTGAGGATTTTGGTCATCTAAGTGCTGATCGAACAAACCTCTAATAGTTGCGTTTAACTCTGCCTCTGGAGAAGACTTTCCGTCCTCAGCGAGGAAAAAACCGTCGTCATCTACTTCACTTGTTACTGCACCCGTTAACGTGCTGGCGCGATAATAAATCAATGCATGCCAGGAATTCGTTTGGCTTAAGCCTTGCGTTTCAGCACGATCCAGCAATGTAGAGAGGTACGAAGGTTCTGATTGTGCAATTGCGTTAACCGCTACTAACAGCAGAGTAAAGAAACGAAATAGCTGCACAGAATGTTCTGGCGGCTTTCGACTTGATTGAAAATGATTCACAACTGTGGGCCAATCACCCGGCCCACAGTTAACAGGAGGGAGTAGATTAACTAACGTACTTTGCTAATACTTTGTCTGACTTCATAACAATAACCAGGGCATTAACAACATCTTCGCTGGTAACTGAGTCATTGGCATAAATGAGATGAAAGTTATCTTTCAGCACTTTAGCAAAGGTCTCCCGGTCAGCACTATCTATGGCCATAACTTCCGCCAGTGCCATCAATGCCTCGCCTTCGCCCTGCACCATATTGCTGGCTATACTCTCCATGTTTTGATCAACAAACAACGCAGTGTGTGACTGAATGTCTCCCGATACATCACAACCCAAAGTGCCAGATGACATGGCGAATGTCTGAGTGCCATAAAAGTTATTAGTGGTTGCAGCAAAAATATGGGGGCCCAAGCCAGTTTGGCCGTTAAAAAGCATCGAGCCCAAGCCACAACCAGCCGCTCCATAGTCCTTAGCAGCCACAAAAGGACTAGCCATAACCAACGCTGCAAATACTATTTTTTTCATTAGTCAATTTCTCCAGAATGATGTTGAATTTTCAGTATAGGGAAAACCATAGAAATAGAAAGTTATTGTAGCCACGCATTTGGAATAGCTCCATAGTTATAGCTACTCTATCAACTTTCCAGATAAAGGATAAAGGGGACGCTACCCTTTGATCTGCTGAATTAAGTATTGCGTCCCCGGATCTCCGCTCATCGCAGCAATATCCGTAATCTGCTCGGCGGGTCTGAGACGCAAATTTGAGTTTCAATGGGTATTTATGGGCTGATTAGATTAAAACTCCATACCGTAAGCCACCGGCTTTGCTGGTGCGATGCCAAAAGGCTCTGCCGATCCGGCGTTGTTTCGAGCACGTTCACGAGCACGGGAACAACAGCCCCTTTGAGGGGCTTTCCTCAAGAGGGTGGTTGGTGGTGTTATTTAGGAGAAATCTGAGGCAGGTCCATCAGCGACCATCTTGGCTTGGCCTGAATGCTTAAATCGTCGGCCTGACCGGTCATCAGACGTAGCAGGCCGGCGTAGGCGATCATCGCACCGTTGTCGGTACAGAATATTGGCCGGGGGTAAAAGACCTCTGCATTGAGGTCATCGGCCATCTTGCGCAAGGCGATACGTAGCTGCTGGTTGGCACTCACGCCACCGGCGACCACGAGGGTGTTTAGCCCGGTGTGATCCAATGCCCGACGGCATTTGATGGTCAGGGTATCGATCACCGCCTGCTCGAAGGCCAATGCGATATCGGCCCGAGTCTGTGGGTCCTTGGCTTGCTTAGACACCGTATTGGCCACAAAGGTCTTCAGTCCGCTGAAGCTGAAATCCAGTCCCGGCCGGTTGGTCATCGGGCGGGGGAACTGAAACCGGTCCGGTTGGCCTTTTGTTGCTAACTCGGCCAGCAACGGGCCGCCGGGATACTCGAGTCCCAACAACTTTGCTGTTTTGTCGAAGGCCTCCCCAACGGCATCATCCAGACTCTCTCCCAGCAGCTCATAGCGCCCATATGCCGGGACTTTGACCAGCAGGGTATGACCGCCGGAGATCAGTAGGGCCACAAAGGGTGGCTCAGGGGCATGGTCCTCAAGCATGGGGGCGACCAGGTGCCCTTCCATGTGATGAACGCCCAGGGCGGGGATGCGCCAGGCCCAGGCCAGGCTGCGGGCGATGGAGGCGCCCACCAGGAGCGCGCCCATCAGTCCTGGCCCGGCGGTATAGGCCACCCCGGTGATATCTTGGGGCCCAGTGGCGCTGTCGGACATGATCTGGTGGATCAGGGGAAGGGTTTTACGTATATGGTCCCGGGAGGCCAGTTCAGGGACTACTCCGCCATAGTCCGCGTGCAACGATGCCTGACTGTAAACGCTGTGGGCCAGCAAACCGTCCCGCTCATCCACTAGCGCTACGCCGGTTTCATCGCATGAGGTTTCGATTCCTAGGATGCGCATCGATAATTGTGTCTATGAGTGATTGGCATTATGGTAGGGAAATCCCTTTGGAAGGGTAACACGGCTCTGTGTGTTGTCGCGTTTGGATTGTTTTTTGCAATTTTTGATTCGGAGAGTATAATTTCTCATTTTTTTTCTAACAATTAACCCATTCAGGGGATTAGATAAGTTTTATGCCGAATATTCGCTTGAAAGATAATGAACCCTTCGATATCGCCATTCGTCGTTTTCGGCGTGCTTGCGAAAAGGCGGGCGTTCTCACTGAGGTGCGCCGTCGGGAATTCTATGAAAAGCCCACCACGGTTCGCAAACGTAAAGCGGCAGCCGCGGTAAAGCGTCATATGAAGCGGGTGGCGAAACATCAATCACGCCGGGTACGCCTCTATTAAAATGATCTTCTGAATTACCTGAATACCCCTGAAGTTTCTTGTCACCAGACCAATCGATACGATGCCTGATTCCGCTCTGAAAATACGCCTTGTAGAAGATATGAAGAACGCGATGCGTCAGCAGGAAAAGACCAAACTGGGTGTCATTCGTCTCATCCTGGCGGCGATCAAGCAGCGTGAGGTCGATACACGCAAGGACCAGGACGATCAGCAGATCCTCGGCACGCTGGACAAGATGCTCAAACAGCGCCGAGATTCGCTGAGTCAGTTTGCCAAGGCCGGACGGGAGGATCTGGTAGCCCAGGAGCAGTTTGAACTGGACTTGATCAAGACCTATATGCCCGCGGAACTGAGCGCCGAGGAAATCGACGCGTTCATCGCAAAGGCCGTCGCCGATGCCGGGGCCTCCAGCATGCGGGACATGGGCAAGGTCATGGGGCAGCTCAAATCATCGTTAATGGGGCGTGCCGATATGGCGGTGGTCAGCCGCAAGGTGAAAGATCGCCTTTCGGGCTGAACTTTACATAACTCATCGACCTGATATGTCTGATCTGAAAAACGACCGATTCCTAAGGGCGCTATCGCGCCAAAGCGTTGATGCAACACCGGTATGGATCATGCGCCAGGCGGGGCGTTATTTGCCGGAATACCGAGCCGTCCGCGCCCGAGCCGGTGATTTCATGACCCTATGCAAGACCCCGGAGTTGGCCTGTGAGGTGACCCTGCAACCCCTGGAGCGTTTCGCGCTGGATGCCGCGATCCTTTTTTCCGACATCTTGACCATCCCCGATGCCATGGGCCTGGGACTCGGTTTTACCGATGGGGAAGGTCCGGCATTCGAACGCCCGGTGCGTGATGCTGCCGCCATTCGTCGTTTGTCGGTTCCCGATCCCGAACAGGAATTGGGCTATGTTCTGGACGCCGTACGTCTGGTTCGCCGGGAACTCGATGGCAGGGTACCGCTGATCGGGTTTTCCGGCAGTCCCTGGACGCTAGCGACTTACATGGTAGAAGGGGGAAGCAGTAAGGGGTTCTCTCGTATCAAATCCCTGCTGTTCGACCAGCCGAGTGTGCTGGATGAGTTATTGAAGCTGCTCAGTGACAGTGTCACGCTGTATCTCAAGGCTCAGATTGCGGCGGGTGTCCAAGCGGTAATGATTTTCGATACCTGGGGAGGCGTACTGACGCCCGCTGATTACCAGCGCTTTTCTCTGCAGCCCATGCGCAGCATCGTCACCCAGCTCAAGGCCGATCCGGAAACTGCCAAAGTGCCGGTAATCCTGTTTACTAAGGGTGCGGGGGCATGGCTGGAGGATATGGCCCAAACCGGCTGCGATGCCTTGGGACTGGATTGGATGATAGGCCTGGATGAGGCACGCCGTAGAGTGGGTTCGCAGGTCGCTTTACAGGGTAACCTCGATCCTGCCGCACTGTATGCCCGACCCGAACGGATCAGGGCGATGGTCGCGGATATACTGGAACAGTTTGGGACGGGTAATGGCCATGTATTCAATCTTGGCCACGGCATCAGCAAGGATGTCAATCCCGATCATCTCGCGGTGTTGGTGGACGCGGTACATGAGTTGAGCCGTCCCTATCATCGATCTGATGGGGGATAGGTTGTCGGATCGTAACCGTTCAGTCCCCCTCCTCAAATCGTAAGCGTCTATTTTGCCAAAGTGGGCGATCTTCGATTTCTTTCTCTAGATCTTCCAACGCAATAGGCGTTCGTATGTGCAATGTTCTTTAAGTAAGGCGATTCTACTGCACCCGGCGGCTGGGGAAAATGGACACTTACCCTTCGGTCCCCCCGTGCCCGAGAGCCGGAAAATAAGCTCTGGTACGATGGCTCAGCACCTTATGGCACTGCGGAAGATTTTTTCTCTTGCTGTAGAACTCAGAACGGCCGTATAGTCGCAACGGATACCCAATGCGAAGGATTGCATCAGGTTCTGGGCAAGGAGAGCCGAAGGGGATGTAACGCCGGGATACAAACGCCACCGGCCGGAAAAGACCATTCTCTATCAGATTATCGAACAACACTACCC
>JAAEPA010000871.1 GCA_024222475.1 Gammaproteobacteria bacterium
CTACCATCGAGTATGACGACTGGGAGAACCGTATCCCCCGAGTGGAACCGAACACCCACCGCATCCTGGACCGGTTCTCGGAGCGTGGGATCTCAGCCACCTTTTTCGTATTGGGCTGGGTGGCCGAACGGTTTCCGCAACTGGTGAGGGAGATCGCCGCCCGTGGTCACGAGGTGGCCTGTCACGGTTACAGTCACCGCCTGATCTACAAGCAGTTGCTCGAGGTATTCCGAGCCGAGACCCTGCGTGCCAAAGGTTTGCTTGAGGACCATTCCCAGCAGCCCGTCGTGGGGTACCGGGCGGCGAGCTACTCCATCACCCGGCGCTCACTATGGGCCCTGGATATCCTGGCCGAGGCCGGATTCACCTATGACTCCAGCATCTTTCCGGTCCGGCATGATCGCTATGGGATGCCCAAGGCCCCCACCTTACCCTACTCCCTGTTGACCGCCAAGGGACATCGCTTGGTGGAATTCCCCCTCTCCACGGTCAGCGTTTTGGGCTACCGTTTGCCGATGGCCGGGGGAGGGTACTTCCGTCTCTACCCCTACGGGTTTACTCAATGGGCCCTGCGATCCATAAACAGACAGGGTCAGCCCTTCATCTTTTACCTTCATCCCTGGGAGGTAGATCCGGCTCAGCCCCGGATCCAAGCCCCTAGACTGTCCCGATTTCGTCATTACAATAATCTAAATAGGTGTGAAGACCGCCTGGAGCGACTCCTGGATGTATTCTCGTTCACCACCGCCAAGGCGGTACTGGACGATCTAGGTGTGTGGCAACAGGCACCGATTCCCGTTACCGATCATGTTTGAACGGCGTCTCTATAAGTTGGGTGTCACCCTAAGCTGGATCGGCGTCTTGGCCGTGATTTTGGTCGCTAGCTTCATGCCGGAACAGGAGGGTCCGCAAGAGCAAGGGATTCTTCCGCAGGATTGGAATCTATTCCATATCCCTGCCTATGCGATACTGGCCGTGGTCACCGTTGGGTTCCTCCGTAGCCGGCGCCTATCTCCTCATACGGCGATCGGGATCAGTATTTTGTTTTCCAGCCTGTTGGGGCTGGGGATCGAGTGGCTTCAGCCCCTGTTCGGTCGGACTCAGAGCTTGATTGATTTTGGTTTCAATGAAATCGGAGTCTTGCTTGGTACGACAGCCGTGATGGTCTTTTTTTATCCGCGGCAGTGGTTACGGTTATGAACCAATACATCACCCTCTCATCCCCTTTTCTTAAATGGGGGACAAGAAGGAGTAGGGGATGAGCTTAAATTTTAAAATCCCCGCATTTCTTGATTCTCTATATCATCTTGGTTAAGCTTTCCGATAGTGGGAAAGTCTTTATCGTGGTTAGGTCCTTTTAAGGGTATTTCTCACTAGCGAAGGAATGCTCGCACGATAGTATTTCTATAAGGGACATTCTGAAGGAAAGGATACCTATTCCCCAATGAGGAAAGAGGCATCCAAGCTGGATGGTGTTTGCTTGTGGAAAAAAATAATTAGCAAATATTGAGTATGTCCAGCAGAGAAATCCGGATTAACCAGGGTCTGCTGATACAGGGATAACAAATATGCCTTCTTCCCATTTTCGTTTTTTATCTTTTTTCCCAATCTTACTGGTCTTGTTAGTGGCCTCCTGCGGACTCGTTGACGATGATTTCAATGAGCAAGACCAACCGTTTGTGACTACAGCGGATGATCTGGTCGTTAATGAAAAAACGAGGGTTACCTTGACTAGCTCGATTGCAGGTACATTTGATGGTACCAGATCATATCAATGGGTGCAGACCAGCGGTCCTCCCGTTGTGCTGCAAGGTGTGGACAGCGCAACCGCTACGTTTGTGGCCCCAGAGGTACTTGCTCAGGATAGCCCGCTGGTATTGACCTTCACTGTTACCCTTGATGTCGTATCTTTTGACTCATCAACCAGTACAGTTACGGTGTTCGTGAATGCAGTTAATGATGCACCGGTAGCTGAGAATGACAGTGATATCGTCGAGGAGGGGGAAACGATTACGCTCGTGGTGACAGATAACGACATAGATGGGGATGGCGCCATCGCCCTGGATGGAATTGAGATCGTATCTGCTCCGCAAAACGGTGACACGGTGGTCAATGAGGATGGTTCTATTGCATACACTCACGATGGTAGCGAGAGCCTTTCCGACAGTTTCACCTACACCGTGCGCGACAACGACGGTACCTCATCGAATGAGGCGACGGTGGCGCTCACCGTGAATCCCGTGAACGATCCCCCCGTAGCTAATTCGGGCACCTTGGTAACGGACGAGGAGACGAAAATTGATTCGACCCTCAGCGCCACGGATATCGACAGCGAATTGACGTTCTTCATCGCCAGTGATCCCCCGCTAGGGGCGGTAACATTGAAGAATTCTAAAACGGGCGCTTTTACCTACACCCCCAACCTAAACGCTACTGGCAGCGATACGTTCGACTTCGGCGTCAAGGATGAAGAGTTCATTGTCACTGCTCAGATGACCATTATCATCAGTCCAGATAATGATGCACCGGTATTTACTAGCGCTGCTCCAATACAGGCCACGGTTGGGACGGCCTACACCTATGCAGTCACTGTGAGCGATCCAGACGGCGACGATTTAACGATTACTGTGCCAAAGCGACCTGGTTGGTTGACCCTGACGAACACCGGAAATGGGACGGCGACACTGAGCGGCGTGCCTAGATCACGTGATGAGGGCAACAACGCGGTAAAGCTTCAAGCCCAGGATAATCGTTCTCCCAAACTCAAGGCCGAACAGACATTCACCATCGTCGTTGTGGAACCCGAGGCTACCGAAGCCAAGGCCTCACACGGCATAGCCGGCTCTTGCTGGTCAATTTCGCAGGAAGTAACCCTGCGAGCGAGCTTGGCTAGTCCTGAGTTTTCATCGCTGTCCACGTACAGTATTGTGGGGAATCCAGAGAAAGGCATGCTCACACTGGTTGATCCGAGAACCGGGGTGTTTGAATATGTTGCCCATCGAGACGGACCCCGAGGCCCCGACAATTTTACTTATCGCGTGGATGACCCCCGAAAAAATAGTGTTGTGAAGGCAGCGACCGTCCTAATCGACCAAAAGCTCATGCCGATGGGTGATGATATTACGGACGGTGTAGTGGATGGCACCGATCAGGGGCCTCCAGTAATTCAACGATCGGGATATCGGAAACCCCTCTATGATGCCTTATTGGAAGCCGGTTATCATATTGATTTTGTTGGAAGTAAGAGTTCCGGCTCCAGCATCACTGGGTTTGATGTCGATCATGAGGGCCACCAGGGCTGGACGGCGGATGAGATCGCTTTTGGTCGGGATCCGCAGGTGGAGGGTGGGGTGTTTGCATGGTTAGAAAAAAATTCCGCAGACGTCGTATTACTCCATGTCGGGACCTATGGATTAAATGCCAATCCCATGGGTGTCGAATCCATCCTTGACGAGATCGATCGCTGGGAGGTCAGCGCAAACGGAAATCCCGTCACGGTCATCCTGGCGCAGATCATCGATCAGACCCCATTGAACGTGGATGTAAAGGCCTTCAATGAGAATATGCAAACGATGGTCCTGGACCGCGTCGTGAATCCTGACAACGTGGCCTATCCGGATAGAGTCATCATGGTTGATCAGCATTCGGCGCTGGTTTATCCCGGGGATCTTTCTGACGCTCTGCATCCCAATGAATCAGGTTATGAGAAGATGGGCCGGCGTTGGTTCGAAGTCCTCACCGACCCGGAGTCTGGGATATTGTATAAGTGTCCCTGAATCAGATTGTTCCTTCGAAGTAAGGGAGGAATAGCGCTTCCATTGATAGTTCTGAGGAGAAAATCCCCCTAAC
>JAAEPA010000872.1 GCA_024222475.1 Gammaproteobacteria bacterium
TGGCCTTGTTGTGTTTACGCGTCTTTTTCTCAAGCCAGGCTTGAGCCTCTGGATTACCACGCAGGAACAGGGCTGCGGCTTCACCGAAGGCCCAGCGCAGGTAAGGATTTCCGATCTTGGCTCCCCGCAGTGCCATAGATCTTACCCGCTGATTCGCGTTGACACTTCACCAGCCGGCAATAGGAGACGAAGTCCTGCACCCGGGGAAAGCGCGTGATATCGTGAATTTCATACAACATCACGAGTGACAGGATATCGCCGATCCCGTGAACCGATTTCAACAAGATCACGGTCTTTGGATCGAATGATTTGGCGGTACGCTTGAGATACCATTCGAGCTTGGCCAACTGTCCATCGTAGAAATCGATTCGCGCCAGGTCGAGATCGATACTGCGTTGTACGCTCGGATCAGGAAAGGCATGGTGCATCGGTTCCCGTTGTTTTTCATAGCGCAGATTCTCAGGGTACGCTGGTAAATTGTACTGGCTCAGGGTGTTTTTGATATGCGCCATCAAATCGCCGCGCTCGCGAGCCAGCTTGATGCGTCGGCGCATCAAATCTCGAGTGCTGCGCATATCACGCGGGTAGACGTAGGCATAGGGAAACATGCCGCCCTTGAGCAATCGGGCAATCTTTTCCGAATCGATTTTGTCATTCTTGGCCTTGCCGCCGTGGATCGCTTTCATGTAAAGGGCATGGCCAAGCACAAACTCGATACCATGGTCTTCGCAGAAGTCGGCGATCCAGTACCAGGAAAACATGCATTCGACACCGATGATCAGATCACCCTGGTAATCGGTGATCAATTTCAGCAATGCCTCAGGCGAGGCCTTTGTGTTTTTGTGAACCAGCTTCTGTCCGGTATCATCGAGGATACAGACATAGAGTGAACGTGCATGCAGGTCAATTCCGCAGGTATAACGATGTTGTTGGGTGTAGAATCTCATTTGAGTCTCCTCTCTTCATCAATTGTGCGACAGTGCACCATTTGGATGGTAGGTCATGCCTGCCAAGCCCGACGTGGGGAGGAGGCTCAATGAGTATCAAGCACATGCAGTCGGATACAGCAATACGACTTCAATTTGCCTGGTGCTGAATATCGGCTTTGAGTAGTTAGCAGAAGCCGATCTTTGATTTTTAAGCGCCTGCTTTTCCGATAACAGACGCTGAAACCTACTTATCGGGCTTCCGAAAACGGCCGTGAACCGACACTCGTAATATCAAATCATGGCGCTCATTTCTTTCTCAGCCTTGGTAATTCTTGTTGGTTTACGCGCTTTGTTTCATTACGCTCGCTGGGTATTTCCTACGGCTAAATAATATCGAAGCGAGAAAAGTAGTTCCCTAGGCCACAAGGCGATATTGGGGGCGCTAGCGTTGGGACTTGTTGGAGCCGTTCTTTATGACGTTCTACGGGCTATGTTTCTTGGCTAAGGAGCGAGTATAACAAGTCGCTACACTGGCCAACTGGCGCCTGGCGCGTGTCAAACATTTCTGGTTGCAGTTAGGTAGCACGATCCAAATCCCCTTTCGTGTTCAGTGACTTGCGCGTGACGAGAGGATGCGCTGTCCGTGTGTCGAGAACCCACCACTGAGTAACTGACCTAGACGCAATCTGGCTGTGTGAAGCTGACTTCGCGCAAAATCGCGCTACTCCAGGCCGAGATAGGCCCGCAGCGCCATGGTCAGGTGTCTCGAGAGGATGCGTCCGAGGTTCATTAGAAGGCGACACGCCAGCTCCGGATGGGAGGGAATTAGACGTTCCAGAAAATGGCGCTCCAGTACCATAGCGCGTCCTGGTGTCAACGAGCGGATCGTGGCCACACGCTCGCCTGGATTGTTGAAAAATGACACCTCGCCCAGCACGTCGCCCTCGCCCAGCACCCCGAGCACCTTGTCTTCTATCCGAACCTCGTATTCGCCGCGCAGAACCAGGTACAGCTCCCGTTCCACCAGGCCCTCTCTCATGACCACCTTGTCGGTGGGGATCTCCATAATGAAGCCGCAGTGGCAGAGCACCTCGGCGTCGCTGGCCGAGATCCCCTCCAGGAAGGGTGAA
>JAAEPA010000873.1 GCA_024222475.1 Gammaproteobacteria bacterium
ATTAGGGGATAAAGAGACGATTCCCGGCAGCCGGCAGCACATCCGAATGAAAGATGCCACAGGAAATATCTTCCCGCTTGGGAATGATAATATCAACCAGATCAATCTCAATCCCACAATTCGTATCGACTCCCCGGCGATCACTCCGAAACAGCCCGTCTCTTCCTATCTCCTGGTGGATCGCCCTCTAAAAACCCCTTTTTTCGAAGGTCGTGAGGCCGGATTTGTCCTTATCAAACAGAATATGCCGCCGACAAGGCTTCCTGAATCTTTCCCTGAGCATGAAAATACATTCGAACGCTTTCTGGCAGCCTTAAAACCAGGTCTGACGGTAAAACCCCGGAAAATTGAGAATTTTACCGGACGTGAGGATGAGTTGGCGTTTATTAAACAGCGCCTGCAATTAGGGTGTGTGGTAACATTATGCGGTCCTGGCGGCATTGGCAAGAGCGCGCTTGCGACAGAAGCCGTCCGGCAATTAATGCCCGGGGACGGCCTGCCAGACCAATTCCCGGACGGAATTATCTGGCACGACTTTTATGAGGAACCGAAGGTTGAACAGGCAGTCGAGCATATTGCCCGCTGGTTTAGCTACCCTGCCAGCGGCAAGAAGTCAAAAACAGGTAAAATCATTGAATATGTTGCCCGCGTGTTTAGCGACCAGGAGCAGTCCCTTCCTCTTGATGATGCTGTAAAGCGCATGTTGCTCGGAAGGAAGGTCTTATTAGTCCTGGATGGCGCCGAACGGACTGAAAATCTTGAAAAGATGATCGATATTGCGGCAAATTGTGGAGTGCTGATTACCACTCAGAACAACTTGCAGGAAAGTGGGGAGTCTCAGGAAATTGTGTCGTTTAACTCGGAAAACGCGATAAAGCTCCTGAAAAAATGGGCTAAGGAGTATGCTGATGATGAAATCGCGCTCCGGCGCATTTGTGAGCTGTTAGAAGGATTTCCCCTGGCCATAGCGCTGGCAGGCCGTGTCATGCATGCTAAAAAAATCTCAGCGGCAAAATACCTGGAACGGTTAAAACAAACCCCTCTGCAAATGTTAGTGCTTGATCCGCAAGGAGGGCGAAGAATGAGCGTGCCTCGCTCCCTGACCGACAGTCTGAAAGTAGTGGGCACGGAAGCATCACGGGTGTTGTCGATTGCCGGGGCGTTGGCCCAGGCGCCATTCAGCCGCGAGGTTATGGCTGAGGCCATAGCTCATAAGACAAACTCAGGAGTTGTCGGGCAAATTGAACAAATGCTCGCATGGAAGCCCGGAGAACAACATGTCAATCAGATTGACACTGTGTTGGATACACTGGTCGCTTATGGCCTGCTAAATCGTCTCAATGAAGGTTACAAGGTCAGTCACGCATTGATTTATTATTATGCCAAAAAGAAGCTTCCTGTAAAGAAAGAAACCGTGAGATGGCTGGCAGCCTATTATACCGGACTGCTTAAAAAAGAATGTGAATCAGGGGAAGAAGGATTTCGAAGGCTTGACCCGGAACGGGCGCATATTATGACCATGTTGTTAAATTGTCTGGACAGGGAAGAATGGAAAGCTGTATTAGAGCTTTTCGAGACTGTCAAAGATTACCTGTGGTCTCAAGGATATTCGACAAACCTTCTCACAGCAGCGGAGTGTGGTCTTCAGGCCGCCCGGCAACTGCATGATACGAAAAAAGAGGCGGGCTGTCTTTTGACTGTGGGGGATGCGCAGTGGAAACAGGAAGAATACGAAGCGGCCCGGCAATTCTACGAGCAAGCTTTAGCCATTACACGGGAGATCTGTGACCGGCGTGGCGAAGGGGAGAGTTTACGCAAGCTGGGATTGGTCTTTACGGATCTGGAGCAGATGGAGCAAGCCACTGCTTTCTCTGAGCAAACCCTGGCTATTGCCCGGGAGATCGGAGACCGGGACGAAGAGGGGAAGGCTTTGGGAAATTTGGGTTATATCTTATTTCAGCAAGGCAACTTTGAAGAGGCAATAGCGGTCTTTCAGCAGCAAACCGAGGTCACGCCGACTCATGAGCAGGCCTGGGATTATTTAGGAGTTGTCCTCCACAACCAGGGGCGGTATGAAGAGGCAATAGCGGCCTATCAGCAGCAAACCGAGGTCACGCCGACTCATGAGCAGGCCTGGGATCATTTAGGACTTGCCCTTGAGAATCAGGGGCGGTATGAAGACGCAATAGCGGCCTATCAGCAGCAAACCGAGGTCACGCCGACTCATGAGCGGGCC
>JAAEPA010000874.1 GCA_024222475.1 Gammaproteobacteria bacterium
CTACCAAAAACTCTAAATGCCGTTGGCATCTAGAGTCTGTGGAGATGCCAGATACCTCCCTTCGGTCGCCTCGCTCTGTGAGACGCGTACTGGGACGCCCTCTGGTCGCCTTGCTCTGTGAAGCCACTGTGGCGAGTCTGTGGCCTCTTGGCGCTGCAGCCCTGGTTGAGTCCTAGGCACACTCTCATGTCCTCCCTAGGCCTGCCTCTGGCTCCGCTACGGGTGCACGTTGCCACCTCGTTGGGGGCCTGCTACAGCGTGGCATGCCATGCTCCCGAGGCCCTGCGAATTCGGTTGGAGCGAGGCATGTATGTGGCAAGAGAAAACCCAAACCCGGCATTCGCCGGGTCTTGTTTTTCATTACCAAATACGCTCGCTGCGCTCACCCTCGTCCATGTCAAATGCATTGGGAGCAAGGTATGCTTTTGGGGCCTCAAAATGTATTCCGCAGACTCTCCCTGCCCTTTGGTTGGGTCGTCAGGGGTTTCAGCTGGTCACACGGCCGTGCGGACCTAGGAAAAAATGCGAGCTGGCGATAGGCTATGCTAGATTAAAATTGCGATGTGGGACGGTACGGTGTATGGCATTAAATGCCACACCGGGGCCGGCCACCGAAATCCCAAGCGGATCTGCAAAAAAATCAGGTTGCAGTTCGTATTTCTGTACGCGATTGGGCACGATTACGTCGAGTGGCAGATCGTCGTGGGACGCCAGCTGCCACACTGGCTCGTCAGCGAGTGTGTCGAGCGCTCGCTAAAACTGCGAAAGCCCAGCGACCGACGGCCATATCTGATACGGCGTGGCATTGGGTGGAGGCTGCACTGCAGGCAGGCCAGTCCATGGAGGACGACTGGGGATTCGTGGACGATCCGGTGTTGTGCGGTATTCGCATGTTGGCATTGATGCAGAGGGCGATACGGGAGGATCAAGGGGAGAATGCCTAGGTCTGAAGTGGTTGTGTTGACGTTGACCGACTCCGAGGTCGAGGCATTGGATAATATAGTCCATAACATGGGTATCACCAGATCAGAGTATTGCCGCCGGGCAATATTACAACCACGGCAAATTCAGATCGAGCCAATGCCGATTAACAGCAAAGTGCAGGCTCATCGTGAGCGACAATTATCGATGATACAAGAGTTTTTTTGGGCAGAATGGGAATGGTGGCTGGAGCACGGATTTCTCACGGCAATTGCGATTCTGTTTGGCCGCATCGGAAAAAAAAAAAAAAAGGCAG
>JAAEPA010000875.1 GCA_024222475.1 Gammaproteobacteria bacterium
GCGGCATTACTCCCTGCTCAGAAGTTCTCCTTCGATCAAGTGCGTTTCGCTTCCCAGATCCCCTTCGATGATCGAGGACAACAGGCGATAGCCGACCTTCCATCGTGTCGTACCGACCAATACACCTACTGTTTTCTGGTTCAGCTTTATCACCTCCCCAAACAGCTCATTGCCCTTTCTGTCCTTGAAGGCCACCTTATCGCCGACTTTCAGGCTGTTTCGGTCGAGCTTGCCCGTCGAGCCGGAAATACTGACATCCGCATGATCTAGATTGATGTGGTAAAAGGGAATATTCTATAGCTTCCTGTCGTGTCGATTTTTTACCAGGACTCTCGTCCTTTTCAGCTCTATGATGGCTGCTTCGATCAACCGATTTTCTTCTGCCTCGAAGTATTCTATATCCTGCCCGACTTTCTGCAAATCCTTTATTTTCCTTATTCTTATAGGATCTTCCAGGCTGCGGCGAATTGCCTGCTCCAGGCGATAGAGCTCAAACAAGGACGCATTGTTCAGCTCTTCCAGGATCTTGGAATAGTTCATAGGGCGCCTTCGCTCATGCTGGCATGGGCCTTCTTGAGTTTCGTCAGGCATGAAAGGTATTTCATTCCTCCAACGCTAGCTACTGCGCATGCTATAGCAGCGGTTTTCCCCGAATATTCACACAGGATTCTGGCATTCTCCAGTTTTGTTGCATCGGTCTGCGGCCTCCCATCGATCTTCACACGGGTCTTCGCCGAGGCGCGGCCAGCCTCGGCACGCTCGGCCCGTAGCTCCCGTTCCATCTGCTGAATCGCGCCCATCAACAAAAAGAAAAAAAGGGAACGCTCAAGTCGTCCGACAAAGGTGTTGCACTTAAAAATAAGGGGACGCTACTCCTGTTGATATTTCTTCTTATTTATCTTCAACTTTTCAGGCCTCTCCCCTTCAGCCAACTATTCTGACCAGTCGGGCACCTCAGCCATGGCCTTGATCCATCGTTTCCCTTTGGTCAATACCGGGTCTGCTTTCAATCCGCAATCGGCTACCGCACTCGACTACTGATAATCCACAGCCCGGGCAACTATCCCTGCACGCACAGGATTGCGCTCGACGTAACGTACCACCGCCCAAGCGTACTCATCATCCAACGGCGCGGAAAAATACCGTCCTTGTCATACTTGCCCGTTCCATCCCCGGTTTCTGTTCACCCTCTGGGCATAGCACATATGCAAGGGCTTAAGAACATTGTGCAGGCCCTATTGCGTCCGGGGAATCAGGTTCAGATGATTGTAGTTGGTCATGAGGCAGTATGCCAGCACCTGAACTTTGTGTTATTGAGCCTATTCCCTAAACGTGGACAGACCACGAATAATGAACAACAGGGGAAATACGTGGTCTGTCCCCAATTCCCACAGTGGGGGCCGTTCCGCTGCGACTCGAGAGGCAGTATCATGTCGTCCAGTTCCGGCATAGAGATACTTTGGCGACGTGGCAGCAAAAAGAACAAGAGGGAAGTCCGCAAACAGACCCGATCGGACGACGCGCAACCCGGAGGCCCTTGGAGATTGGGGTCAGGTCTTTCATTGTGACATTCCTCGATTGATCGTAATTTCAGCGAACAAAGGAGTCTGACCCCATCGATTCCTACCACCCAGGCCCACAGGCCCAGGCCAAGCGCGCCAAATCCCGGGAGCACCTGGATCAGGCGCCCGAGCAAGATCCGGAGCCGATCACAGCGCAAGCATACCTCCAGCGCATCGGCCATCCGCAGTTGCTGCGCTGTCCCACCTGTGGACGGAC
>JAAEPA010000876.1 GCA_024222475.1 Gammaproteobacteria bacterium
CTTTGCCCGAAATATTTCCCTTCTTGTCGAAAGGCAGGCATGTTCAAACTTAGTCGGATATATCTTGAGGCCTGAATGTTTATTGGTGAAGACGTACGGAACTTTTTTCAAACGAACTTCAACATCCGAAGTACGCTCTTTTGGTTACATCAAAAACGCCAATTAAAACGCTTCAATGAATTCTTTGACTCAGTTGAGAGCCAACCGCTAACTGAACTTCAACGCCGCTCCGTTATCCTTGATGAACGAAGAAATCTGGTAGTAGCAGGTGCTGGAACCGGTAAGACGTCCGTTATCGTCGCCAAGGCCGGGTATCTAATTGAAAGCGGCAAATGCAAGGCGGAAGACATCCTGCTGCTTGCCTTCAATACCGATGCCGCGAAAGAGTTGTCCGAAAGATGTAAAGATCGTCTTGGCGTCGAAGTCCAAGCTTCCACATTTCATGCATTGGGTAACCAGATCATTGGCGCAGTCGAGCCCGTTGTTCCAACCCTTTCCCGTCTTGCTCAGGATCGGCAGTATTTCAGCCAGTTCCTCGATGCTGTCATTGGAGAGCTGAGAGCTGACAAGAAGGTTTGGCGGAAAGCCCGCACCTTCATTCTGGGCCATCTTAAGCCATACAAGTCGGAATCCGAGTTCAATACGCTCGCTGACTACATGTCATACGTCCGCACGATCGAGCTTCGCGCCTTGTCTGGCGATCTAGTTAAAAGCTTTGCAGAGTTAGATATTGCCAACTTCCTTTTCTTCAACGGTGTCAGTTTCGAATACGAGAAACGGTACCCACACGAGTCGAAGCGCTATCAGCCTGATTTCTATCTGACCGATTACGATATCTGGCTCGAACATTTTGGGATTGACCGAAAAGGCAACACCGCCCCTTACATTGACCGGGAGAAATATCACTGCGAGATGGAATGGAAACGAGGCATCCACGCGCAAAACAGCACGAAGTTGCTCGAGACCTATAGCTGGCAAAAATCAGAAGGCGTACTGACTACGCAGCTCAACGATCTCCTGAAGAAGGAGGGGGTTGCCTACGCGCCACGGTCTCAGGAAGAGATATTCACGGCATTGCAGCAAGCCGGGTACACAACCCAGCTTGCTGTCTTAGTCCAGACGTTCCTCTCGCACTTCAAATCCAACCAAATGTCATTGGCTGAATTAGTGCGGAAGGCGAAGTCGTCCCCGAACTCGGTTCGCGCGAGGGCGTTCGCGGAGCTATTCAAGTCTTTCTTTGAGAGATACCAGTCCGAGCTCGACAGCAAGACTCCACGAGAGATTGACTTCAACGACATGATCTCGTCTGCAACGCAATACGTTCAGACCGGGCGATTTGATGTGCCCTGGAAATACATCATCGTTGATGAATTCCAGGATATTTCCGTTGGCCGCTATTTGCTTCTGGAAGCCATGCTAAAGAGCCGCGACGATCTACAGTTCTTCGCGGTCGGCGATGACTGGCAGTCAATTTATCGCTTCGCCGGTAGCGACATATCGATCATGAGCCGATTCAGAGAATTTTTCGGGCGCGCGACGATTGTGAAGCTTGATCGTACATTTCGGTTTAATGACAAAATCGCGTCAGTAAGTGGGAAATTCATTCAGAAAAATCCCAGACAGATTCGCAAGACACTGGATACCAAAGTTTGCTGCGCATCGCCTCAGGTGTTTCTGCACTGGGTTGATTCAAATACAGACAATCAGCGCTTTGATAAGGCCGCATTGGAGAATGTCGTCACCCTCCTGAAGGAAAACGTTCATCAGGACGACGCCTCTTTGCTCATTTTGTCGCGCTATAATCACTTGTTGCCGGACCGGGGCGGTCTGAGAGCGCTTGAAAATGTATGGCCGGGCCAGGTCAAAGCCCCTTTAACTTTGCACAGATCGAAAGGTCTGGAAGCAGACTACGTAATCGTAAATGGTCTAACAGCTGACAAATACGGGTTTCCATCAGAGATCGAAGACGATCCACTGCTCGACCTCGTGCTGGCACAACCCGACAGCTATCAAAACGCTGAAGAGCGGCGGTTGTTCTATGTGGCCCTGACCCGTGCCCGGCACCAGGTTCACCTGCTTGTGGATCGAATGAAGCCGTCTTGCTTTGCGCTCGAACTGCTCAACGATGAATATGACGTGCGACATATCGGACGCAGTGCAGACGATGAAAATACATGCCCGGAGTGCCGTTCCGGTTTGATTCAAGAGAAGCGAGCAGGATTTGCTGCTTGCTCGAACTTTCCATTCTGCGAGTACGTTGCGCCCAAATGTCCTGAGTGTGATGACGGATTTATGCGTATCCCGAAACTCTATAGCCTTTACCGCTGTTCGAAGAAGGGCTGCACACAAAGCGCAGAAATCTGCCCTAAATGTAAGGTTGGTGCGCTAGTCCGTAAAAAGACAAAGTACGGTGAAATGTTGGCGTGTCATATTTGGCCACGCTGTGACTATATTAAGAAACCCGGCCAACAGCGAAAAAAGCGCCGGCGCTAATCCACCGGGTCAGCTTGTTATTTTCTTTACCCATCGCTATTACGCTTTCTATCCCGCAGGACCTTCAGCCGTTTGGTTTTGTCCGTGTGTTTGGCGCTGATTGCTTCGATCGCTTCGACCAGTTCCATATGCTCGGCATTTCGCGCGACGGCTAATGGTGTGTCCCCGCTATCCGTGATGGCCTGGATATCCGCGCCGCGCTTCAGCAGTGCCTTCACGCGTTCCTTTCTGTCGTAATGGCAAGCCACGTGCAGTGGCGTCCAGTCCATTGCCGCCCGCGCTTCCATGTCCGAGCCTGCATCAAGCAGCCGCTCCATCGGCACTCTCGATTTCACGTAGCTGGCCGCGATATGCAGCGCGGTCCACCGGTTCTTGCCGTAGCTCGCCTCTAGGTCGAGCCCCTCATCAATCCACTGCTGCAACTTTTTTTCGTCTCCGGTGGCGATGACCTCCGTCAGCTCCGTCCAGCTTGGCTTCGGTCCTCCGGCTGGCATCAGGCTATTCCTTCCGCTTCCTGTCCCGGAGGACTTTAAGTGCCTTCGTCCGGTCTGAATGACGCAAGCTGATCGCTTCCTCAATCGCCCTTGCAACAGCGTCCTGGCGCGATAGCCGGGCCACGTCCAAGGCCGTCAGGCCCTCGCTATTTTTGGTGTCCGCGTCGATCCCGGCGTTGATCAACAGCTTTGCGGTTTCCGTACGATTGCGTGACACAGCCGCGTGCAGCGGTATCCAGCCATCCTTGTCGCTGGCGTTTGCATCCGCTCCGGCGTCGATCAGCATCCTGCAAATCTCCGTGTCCCCGGCGCGGGCCGCCCAATAGAGCGCCGTCTTTCCGGTCTCGCTTGCGGCGTTGACATCCGCCCCGGCCTTGATCGCTTCCTGACACCTTGCGGCTTCGCCGTCCATTGCGGCCTGAAGCAGCTCCTCCGTGAGGTCCACGGTTGCTTTTGCGGGTTTCTCTGTCACCGGCACTGACCTTTCACCCTCTGTCCAGCGGGCTGGTTATGGGTTCTGCGCCCATATATCTCCGTCGCCCAAATCCATCGCTTCCGGGTTTAGTCCTCTTCTCCGGTCTGTTCTAGCCGTCTGAGCCCGTCCGCAAGGCTGCCTTATAGCACGCTTTTCCGCGACCGTGTTGCCCGCACCAACTCGCGCGCGTGGCCTTGCCTCCGGTCCCTCATCGACGGCTTTGCCCCAGCCGTATTCGGACTTCAACCCAAACGATGGAGGACATCGATATGAGCGAGAA
>JAAEPA010000877.1 GCA_024222475.1 Gammaproteobacteria bacterium
TAAGCGGGTGGAATGGTGGGATCGCCGCGAAAGGCCGCTGCCCAATCCGGATGTAAAATACGGCTCTCCGGTAATTTGCGTTGCAGTGTGTTAGGTTAAACACTATTGAAAATCAATAGGTTAAAGAAATAATCCTAGGGTATGGAATCCATGAACGATACCGATTTTTGCACCTTTCTGAATCTCCCCGATATTAAAACAGAAATAGATTCAAGCTGCTACAGGATTCCGAATGTAGAAAACCTGTTCCAACGCATCCACCTTGATCTTTCAGGGTATAGACTATTTTCAAAGTAAAATCATAATGTCAGACATTTCCAGGAAGAATTCGATACCACCCTGAACGCGCTTATGTTGAACTATCTTTAACGCCAATTCAGGAGAAATATAAAATAGTTCTTATGCAACAGTAGGATAGGAGTTTAACCGCCTCACAAACTGCTCACCTATATAATCATATTTCCCGGCTAAGTGCTCATATATAGAGTACTCATATTCCTTACCCAGCCAGATTCTACTATATTCCATTGAAACAAGAAGTTACGTAGATAACACGTCATCAGTCAACTGTTTTTCCCGGTATTTTCGAGCTAACCTCTTGATTCTTCGTTAGGGAGAGTGAATACTCTATATATGAGCACATACATCCACTTTATCGCTCATATTGAATACTTTAAGCGTTTGCACATAGCTATGATTTTGACAGATACCGCTATCCAGTTGTTCTCACTTATTCAGGCTCATGTTCGTTCAGCCCTTGCCATCTTACCATCGGATATTCCTTTCCGCTATGAGGGAGAGCCGTTTTTTTCTGCCTATGAGGCGCTGTACAGGATTTGGAGGAAACGGGAGTCTCAACGGTATGTGGCCGCGGAGTTGGGCGTTGGCCGATCCACCCTGAAGGAATGGGAAAAGGCTTTCGTGGAGTATGGCGCAATCGGTCTTCTCAGTTGCCCGCCTTTGGTCGATGTGGACCTTCGTCTGGAGCGTTTAGTCGTTCTGGCGAAACAGGCGCGTCCCCATACTCACAGTGGGCACATCCTGACGCTGGCGCGGGCCTTACGGCTCCCTGGGGCGACCATCGAGCTCATCCGGCGTATCCAGCGTTCGCACGGCTACGGTCAACGTCAGGACAAGGAGGATCTTGATTTTTACCGAGACCTGCAAAGGATTCTGGATTCGGTGGTGCGCTATCGGCGCTCTGGTGATGGAAAGACCCGGGATCCAAAACAACGGGCAGAGACTTTTTTTGACTTTGAAGCGGATTCCTTGCAGCACAAGGTGGAGCTGTTTCGCGAGTTGAGCGGGGCGGGTTCTCGGCAGGCGAGACCGATCCTGCAACGTTACGGGGTCCATTCCAGCCGTTTTTATGCGTTGCGAAAGCGCTTTTTGCAGTAGGGGATCTGGGGCTTGGTGGACCTGGTTCATACACCGCGTCGGCAAGGCGAGAAGATCTCCGCGGAATTAGAACTTAAGATCATTGAGGAACGGCTGACAAACCCCGGTCTGTCCACCCGGCAGATGATCGAGCAACTGCGTTTGCGTTGTTCTCAAGCGAGTATTCAAAAGATTTATACTCGCTGGGGGCTGGGCGAGTTCACTCAGGCCGTGCCGTTGCGGGGGGTGGTTTCAGCCCCTGTGCCGAAGGTGCTCCCGGCCGTTGGGTTCGAGGAAAGGGGCTCGGCCAAGGCCCGTTTTCCGAATCTGGTCCAAACGGCGAACCTCAAGGTAAGCAGTCCCTTTGCGCGTTTTGTCAAAGCCCTTGCCTACCGTAGCGTGCCGGTTTCCAACCCGGGGGTGCTCATTATGGCCCCCTTTCTGGAGCAACTGGGGATCGTCGAAGCGCTTCATACTCATGGCCTGCCCGCCATCCGCACCACCGAGATCAGTAACGATATCCTGGTGAATGTGTTCCGGATCATCGCGGGTTTTCCCACCATCCATAGTTACCTGCTCAACAGCGACCGTTCTGTAGCCATTGCCGCCGGGAAACTAACCCACCCCGGCCGGAGTGCTTTCTATCTTGACTTGGACGCCTTTCGCTTCGAGCAACTTAAAAAGCTGCGCAATGACTTGGCCTTGCGCGCTAAGGAACTGAATATCATCGAGGGCAAAGAAATCGCCATCGACTATCACTGCGACCCCAGCGACAGTCGCTATCCTCATGACAAGGCACAGTCCAAAGCCCCGAACAAGAACGGTGATGTGGTCTATGCCCATCGCCCTCAAGTCCTGTGGGATTCAGGCGCCAACACCATTATCGACATCGCCTATTGCGAGGGGCGTTCCAGAGCGCCGTCGGCGCTCTACCACTTTCTGGAAGAGAACCTCTTTCAGCTGATTGATCCCAAGGCCATTGAGGAAATCTACGCCGATTCGGAGTATACCGGAGAACGGCAACCGATCTACCTGTTAATCCGTTCCCATACCGATGTCACTATGTGCCTGAAACAGAATCGCAAGATCAAAAAGTGGAAGGAGGAGACCCTCGCTTCGGCGCAATGGCAGCCTTATGGCCAGGAATACCGCATCGCCAGTCGCGATTTTACGCTTCCGGAAACGAAAAAACTATTCCGGTTTGTGGTCAAGCAGCACATTGAGACCAACGAGACACGCTGCTTTGGCAGCACCCATACGGAATGGTCAGCCACTCGGATCCTCGATCGCTATCATGTTCGCTGGCCGGTGGAGACCGGGATCAAGGATCTTGTCGAGAACTATTTTCTGAACAAACCCACCGGTGATTCTCCTGAGAAAGTGGAAGTCCACTACTACTGTGTCATGATCGCCAGACTAGTGATCGATTACTTCCGTAGCGTACTCAAGGAATCGAGATGGCAAACACCCGAAGGCTGGGAGTCCGTCTTATCCACGATCCGAGTTTCCATCTTAAGCAACCAGAACTGTGAGCTCTCCCTGCACGAATCAGGAGATCTACTACTGACTTACCTGGATGGAGATCCTACGGGTGTTAAGAAAAATCTTCAGATGATGTTGGAAAGGCGACGAGAGGCTGATCTGAATCAGGTATCATGGTGGGGTGGTCGGGGTATCAGAATCCGAATCGAGGATCGATACCAGTTCGATAGTGGTACTGAAATTCACTAATCTTTGTGGTCTTCAAATCGCGGTGGAAATGTCTGATAACTATGTGTTTAGTTTGTAAATTACTCTTACTCATCGCTGTTACGTCTCCTTTCTGGGATCTCATGCCCAGGTGCTCGATTACTTTGGTGGGCCTTTATATTCGCTGCCGTCCAGCCCGTTATCAGCTAACA
>JAAEPA010000878.1 GCA_024222475.1 Gammaproteobacteria bacterium
TGGCCCGGCTTTCCCTCGCTACGATCGCTTAAGGCCGACAGACCTCTATCCCGTCAATGTATATCCTTCCAATATTCCTTTTTCAGCATATAGGCTACTACGAAGAACACCGCCAGAAAGGCAAGAACCCAAAACCCAAGCTGTTTTCTCTGCAGCTGTGCGGGTTCACCCACATAGGCCAGGAAATTTACGATGTCGAGTACAACCTTGTCATACTGCTTAGCACTCAGTTGACCTGAACCATCCGATTCCAGATGATCGAGCACCGGATCGCCTGCGGCAGTTTTTTCTCCCTCCTTATATACTGCTTTTTGCCAACCCTGAAGTTCCCACAACACATGGGGCATGGATGCATTTTTCAGTACCAGATTATTTACTCCGAAAGGACGAGAGTCGTCCAAATAGAAAGAACGTAAATAAGTATATATCCAATCGGTACCCTTGGCCCTAGCAACGAGACTAAGATCAGGAACAGCCGTACCGAACCAATGGCGAGCCTCCTTATCCCTTAAAGCGATTTTCATCTGATCTCGCACGTTCGCTCCGGTAAAGATAAAATTATCCTCTACCTGCAGGGTTGTCAGACCAAGATCCTCACCCACACGACTGTAACGACTGTATTTTGTCGAATGGCAACCGAGGCAATAGTTGACAAAATATTTAGCACCACGTTGCAAGGAGGCCTTGTTGCTGACATCCACAGGCGCATGGTCCAAATGCACACCGCCTCCGCTCGCCGAGACATTACCCGCAAAGGGCAACAATAACAGCGATATCAGAATAAGTTTTTTCATGATGTCACCCTTTCCGGCACGGGTTGCTCGGCATTCAATTTAGTAAAGACAGGTAACACCAGCATGAGAAACAAATAAACTGCCGGCATCAGCCAGGCGCTGAGGATCAAATTTAACTTTCCAGCATCGATTCGGGTCATGTCATACATGCTGACTAAAGCCAGCAATACCACAAACAAACCGATCGACAACTTAGCTGATCGGGGTTTGCTGCCGAACCACAGCACAATAAAAAATAGAAAGTAAACCTCAGAAAAGCGGATAGCCATCTCGCCCAGAATGGAGGTTGCCGGCTTGGTGCCCAGAACACCCAGGACGATGAAGACGATGACGAACAGGATCAAATTGAGTTTGTGCAAAGAACTGCGATAACGCACTGATTTGATCGGATTACGATCGATCCACGGTAATGCAAACAGAATACCTACCGCAGCGCCCATGGCCATGACTCCCAGAAACGGGTTCGGTACGGCACGCAGTACAGTATAAAATGGCGTAAAATACCACACCGGAGCGATATGCTCAGGGGTGGTCAAAGGATCAGCCGGTATAAAATTGGCATGTTCCAAGAAATATCCGCCCATTTCCGGGGCATAAAACATGATTATCGCGAACACAAAGAAAAACACCACTATGCCGGCAATATCCTTGACGGAGTAATAGGGGTGAAAGGGGATGCCATCCAACGGTATACCATCCTTACCCTTTTTCTTCTTTATCTCCACACCATCCGGATTATTCGAACCGACTTCGTGCAAGGCCAGGATATGAGCAACCACCAGCATCAGCAAAACCAAGGGCACGGCAGCCACATGCAGGGCAAAGAACCGGTTTAGAGTCGCATCAGAGATGACAAAGTCTCCGCGAATCCACAAGGCGAGATCGGGACCGAAACCCGGGATGGCCCCGAATAGATTGACAATTACTTGTGCGCCCCAATACGACATCTGCCCCCAGGGCAATAGATATCCCATAAAGGCCTCAGCCATCAGGCACAGATAGATAAACATACCAAACAGCCAGATCAGTTCTCGAGGTTGTTTGTATGATCCGTACATCAAACCACGATACATGTGCAGGTAGACGACGATAAAAAATGCGGATGCGCCAGTGGAATGAATATAGCGTACCAGCCATCCCCACTCGACATCGCGCATGATGTATTCCACAGACCCGAAGGCAAGCTGCGCATCGGGTTTGTAATTCATGGTAAGAACGATACCGGAGACGATCTGTATCACCAGCACCAACAACGCGATTGAGCCGAAAAAATACCAAAAATTAAAGTTTTTGGGAGCGTAGTATTTGGAAAGATGCTCTTCCCACATCTTGGTGAGCGGAAAACGAGCATCTACCCAACCCAGCAGATTAGTAAGCATGTTAGTCATCAGGCTGTCTCCTCCGTCTCTCCAATCATCACCCGCGTTTCACTGAGATAACGATGAGGAGGCACCTCCAGATTGGTAGGAGCGGGTACATTTTTATACACCCGGCCAGAGATATCGAACCGTGATCCGTGACAGGGACAAAAGAAACCGCCCTGCCAATCCGGCCCTAGATCCGCCGGTGAGATCTCGGGACGATAGGTTGGAGCACAGCCCAAATGGGTGCATATACCAACCAGGATAAGATACTCCGGTTTTATAGAACGATACTCGTTCCTGGCAAAATGTGGGGTTTGGGAAATAATTTCAGAATTTGGGTCACGCAGCTTTTCCGCCATTTCTTTAAGGCTAGCCAGCATGGTATCGGTACGTCGAACAATCCATACCGGTTTGCCACGCCATTCAACACGAATAAGCTGGCCAGCTTCTATATTTGCGATATCCACTTCTACCGGCGACCCTGCCGCTTGTGCACGCGCACTAGGTTGCATGGTAGCTAGAAAAGGCCACGCAACAGCCGCCGCACCTACTCCGCCTACCACCGTAGTGGCAGCCGTAAGTAGCCGGCGCCGGCCATAGTTAACGCCACCGTCAGCCATGATAAACCTCCTGCTAGAGTTATATTAGATTATTAAAAATTATATGGGGAAAGGAGGTTTTTAGCTGGATGTTTCAGACTTCGAAGCCCATAGTGTTCTTATTATGGCCTGCTCCGAAATGGTAAACCGTCCTGGTGACCTAAATCATTGTTCTTTCTAA
>JAAEPA010000879.1 GCA_024222475.1 Gammaproteobacteria bacterium
GAAATGACTCGGTTGGCTCATGGATACCTAACTGCGCAATGACGGAGATCCTCAAACGGGGGGACTCGTCGTTGTATCTCCGCTAAATAGACCTGGCTTTGTACCAACCTCGTGCTCTGGCTGCAACTTCACGGGCAACTTGCTTCCAAAAACAGAGAAAAGGTTTGTGGCGTGAGCAAACCTTGGTTGATTGGATACAAAACAGGCTGGAAGCTCTAGCTCACCTAGTGGTCCTTGAAAAGCCATGTCGAAGTTGGAGTTGAGTGGTGAACGACAGTTATTTCTCGGACTGATGTCAACTACAACTCCCCACATGGAACCGCGTCAGTGGCGGTCATCAAATGAGACTCTTGGTTTGTAACGAACCGGGGGTCCTACAGATGACCGTCACCAACGCGCAGGTGAGGAAGATGAACGAGGAATATTCAAAGTGCAATGACCTTACGCTGGCGTCCCTGAAATCAGGCATGGACCGGAAGACAGCACGCAAATACCGAGATGCGGGAAAGTTACCCTCAGAGCTGAAGAAGCCGAGGACATGGCGGACTCGTGAGGATGCATTCGAGGAGGATTGGCCGGCGCTCAAAGAGATGCTGGTTGATGCGCCTGAGCTGGAGGCAAAGTCGCTTTTTGAGTATCTGTTGGATCAGAAACCAGACAAGTACCAACAAGGTCAGCTGCGCACTCTCCAGCGACGGGTACGAGAATGGCGAGCGTTGTCAGGGCCGCCCAAAGATGTGTTCTTCCCGCAGAAGCACCGCCCAGGCGAGGCTATGCAGACGGATTTCACACGGATGGGCGAACTGGGAATCACAATTGATGGGGCCCCATTTTCCCACATGCTGTGCCATGAGGTGCTTCCCTACTCAAATTGGGAGTGGGGGACGATCTGCCACTCGGAGTCGATTCCAGCGCTGCGTTGCGGTGTGCAAGACGCGTTGTTCAGACTGGGGCGCCGCCCGATTTATCACCAAACGGACAACTCAACTGCCGCCACTCATCACGTCAACGACAACAAGCGACAGTTTAACGACAAGTACAAGGCGTTGATGGACCACCTCGGTATGACCCCAAGAACGACTGGTATCGGCAAGAAGGAACAGAATGGTGACGTTGAGGCCTCCCACCGAGTGCTAAAGCGACGCATGAAGCAGCATCTGTTGCTTAGAGGCAGCTCTGATTTCGACAGCGTTGACGATTACAGGCGTTTTCTCGACGGGGTGATGGATGGTGCCAACAAACTTAGAACTGATAAGGTGAAGGAGGAACTGGGCGCCATGAAACTGGTGCTGGTAGACCGGCTGCCTGACCACAGCAAAACCACGGCGAATGTGAGCAAGTGGAGCACGATTCGGGTGAAGCATAATAGCTACTCGGTTCCGTCCCGCCTTATCGATGAACGGGTCCAGGTGCGCCTGTACGATGACCGCCTTGAAGTCTTCTTCAGCGGTGTGCGGCAAATGACCGCAGACCGGCTTCATGGACGGTTCAAGCACCGCATCGATTACCGTCATGTGATCTGGTCGCTGGTGAAGAAGCCAGGTGCATTCCAAAGATATCGGTTCCGAAGCGACATGTTCCCAACGGTGACGTTTCGTGAGGCCTATGATCGGCTAGTCGCCACCAGTTTGACGGAGCGCGAAGCGGATCTCGCTTATCTTCGAGTCCTTCATCTGGCAGCTTCAACCATGGAGGCGGATGTGCAGATAGCACTGGAATGTCTTCTGGAAGCCGGCGAGCTTCCACTACCAGATGCAGTGAAAGCATTGGTACTCCCCATCCAGGAGCCATCTATTCCAGAGATGTTGGCCTACAACCCTGACCTATCAGCCTATGACAGTCTACTTGGCGAGGGGGTCCAATGACACACCGTCCACAAGACCCCGTTGAGAGGCTTGCCATTCTGCTGCGATCGTTGAGACTCCCTGGCTTTCATGCATATTATGGCGATGTAGCCACGGAGGCAGAAAAGGGAGGATGGACTTTCCCACAATACCTCAGTCACCTGGCTGAGCTGGAGGTCCAGCAACGTGAGCAACGCAGAATCGCGCGCTTCCTCAAACAATCCAACCTGCCCCTAGAGAAGACGCTTGGTACACTGAAGCTAAAGCAGCTTCCGACGACGGTCCGGCGCGTATTGCCAGCACTATGTGAAGGTAGCTTTGTCAAACGAGGTGACAATGTCCTGGCCTTTGGGCTTCCTGGACGCGGAAAGACGCATTTGTGCTGTGCCATCGGCCATGAGTTGGTACAGCAGGGCTACCGTGTACTGTTCACGCCAACGAGCCTTCTGGTCCAGCGGCTTTTGGTTGCCAAACGCGATCTTACCCTTGAGCGTTACCTAAAGCGCCTGGACAAGATCGACGCGGTCATTCTCGATGATATCGGCTACGTGCAACACGACCGCGCTGAGATGGAGGTCTTGTTCACGTTCTTGTCAGAACGTTATGAGAGGCGAAGCGTAATGATCACTAGCAACTTGGTCTTCAGTCAGTGGGACCGGATTTTCAAAGACCCCATGACCACGGCTGCTGCCATCGACCGCCTCATCCACCACAGTACAATCCTGGAGCTTACCGGTGACAGTGTCCGGGCTGTAGAGGCTGCGGCCACCGTCTAACCATGGCTATGGACATGATGCGCTACCGGCGTCCATGGATGGCCCTTCGGGCCGCCCACAGCCGCCTGAACAACCTTCGGTTGTTTCCAGCGCTTGGAAAACCCCACTTGTGATAATGCCAGGACAAATGTCATCAAGGGTTTCCCACATGACCACAGCCACCACTACGAGATACGATAGAAGAAGCGACTTTTAACAAGCAACCCGTGGGGAGAAATGGTTGTCGCCAGAAAGTAGATCAAGTTGTCGTTGACCACCGTAACTTCGTCGTTAATGCAATATGGTCGAAACTGTGAACGGTATGGCGGTCTGAGACCGCTGCTGCTACTCGCGCCTCACCACAGCCAAAATCGCCGATTTGGTAGCCTTGTCGCTGTTTGCACCACTGTATGAACTCATCCTCAAATGGAACAACAGACCAGGACTCACGTCGCCTCCTTGCCTGTGATCGGCTTGCCCAAGGTCAGTTCAGTGCGATGCGCTCGGGCAGTTCCTGGGCCTCGAACCCCGGCGTACCAAGGCCAATGACAGCCGTGCCAGCGAGCACATCGGGGTTCCACCATC
>JAAEPA010000880.1 GCA_024222475.1 Gammaproteobacteria bacterium
CAAGCGGCTGTTTTTCACTCTTCAGAAGAAGCAGACTTCGCCAGCATGATCCTGGAAAACCTCAAGACCGCTGGCGTGCAACAGGCTCATAAGGAAGACAAGATCGAATTCATATCTCTGACGCCATGATGCTTGGGTCACCCTCAACAGCGATACCTCAAGACCTTTCAACAAGCCGAGGTCAGGTCGCATAGCGGTCAAGGTCATCAACCACCTTGGGATGAGGTGATGAAGGTGTTCAGAATCGATTGGCACTCCCTCACCCGACAATAAATCAGTGACTTAGCAATACCAAGATCATGAATTAACGAGAAAATATCTCTTAAAAAATAATAAATGAGCGATATTCTGCTATATTTAGCCAGCAAAACACGAGAACATCGTGTTAACGGAGGCAGTTTATGCTGATTGAATTTACCTTGGATAACTGGATGTCATTTCGTAATCCAGTGTCATTTTCGATGGTCGCCAGCCGCGAGCGACAGCATGGAGAGCGGGTTCCCAAACTGGGCAAATATCAGACCCGGGTGCTTCCCATTGCCGCGATCTACGGCGGTAACGCATCCGGAAAGACGAATTTCTTCAAAGCGCTCAGTTTTGTCAAGAACCTGGTGGTCAAAGGTACTCTGCCGGATAGTCTGATCGCGGTGGAACCATTCCGGTTGGATGCCACGATGGCAAACCAGCCAACGCGGTTTTCCTTTCAGTTGATGGTCGAGGAAACGATTTATGTATTCAGCTTTGCGCTGACCCGGAAGGCGATCCTTGAAGAAAGACTGGTGCAGGTTTCCAGCGCTAGTGAGAAGGTTCTGTATGATCGCCGCGGTGGTGAACCCAACTTTGACGCATCTTTGCGCAGTGATCAGGCCCTTCAGTTTGCGTTTAAGGGCACCCGCGACAATCAGCTTTTCCTGACCAACACGGTCTCGCAACAGGTTGAGGCGTTTCGGCCCGTTTATGACTGGTTCAGGGATACGTTGGATCTGGTCGCGCCAGATTCGAGGTTTGAGCCGTTTGAACAGTTTCTCGATGAAGGGCACCCTCTCTATGCAACGATGAGCGATGCGTTGCCGCAGCTGGATACCGGGATTACTCACCTGGGCGGTGAGGAAGTGCCGTTTGACAATCTTCCAATGCCTGCTGCGCTACGGGCAAAGCTCAAGGATGAGCTCAATGAAGGCATGACGGTGCGTTTATTGACTGAGCCGTCTACTGATCGGTATGTAGTGACAAGGAAGAGTGGTGAGCTGATTGCCAAGAAACTCGTTACCTATCATCCTGATGCGGATGGCGCTGAGGTGAAGTTTAATATTCACCAGGAATCGGATGGTTCGCAAAGGGTGATCGATCTACTGCCGGCGTTTCTGGCAGTATCCGCAGCGCGGTCTAAAAAGGTCTTTATCATTGACGAGGTAGATCGAAGCCTGCATACGCTTTTGATTCGGCAGTTGCTCGAATCCTACCTGGATTGTTGTTCGCCGAAAAGTCGCTCTCAGCTCTTATTTACGACGCATGATGTGCTGTTGATGGATCAACAGTTGTTCCGGCGGGATGAAATGTGGGTAGCGGAGCGGGATAACTCGGGTGTTTCCGATCTTATATCTTTCGCAGAATACAAGGATGTTCGCTATGACAAGGATATCCGAAAGAGTTATCTGCAAGGTCGTTTGGGAGGCATTCCGAGAATATTGCTGAGTGGGGCGCTTTCGAATAGTTGCGATGGGCAAGATCGTGAGGCCACCGGCTGATGCCGAAAAGGCGGAGATTTCAGCGTCCGGTTGGTGATAGACGATACCGGAAGATATTCTTTATCGCGTCCGAGGGTAGCAAAACCGAACCTACCTACTTCTCAGTATTCAACGACACAAAATCAGTCATTCACGTTAAATGCCTGAAGAGCAGGCACGATAGTGCGCCCCCGCAGGTATTGAAAAGGATGGAGCGTCATATCAAGCAGGAGGGGCTGAAAAGCACTGATGAGGCCTGGCTAGTGGTTGATAAGGATAGCTGGACAGATGAGCAGTTAGCTGAACTTTACGGGTGGTCCGAGGGTGCTGACAAATATGGTTTTGCGTTGAGTAATCCAAAGTGGGTGTAACCCGTCGCCCGCTGATAGAAATCCGACTTCCATAAAAGGTGCCGGCTTTGCCATCCATGGTCTCTGGATTCCGGCTTCCCTGCCGGGATGACGACACAAAACAATGC
>JAAEPA010000881.1 GCA_024222475.1 Gammaproteobacteria bacterium
AACTCTCGATACTGCGCCCGGACTTCGCCAACGCAATAATCTGATCCCTGAATTCCGTAGGGTACGGGTTTCTCGTTCTCGGCATGAAAAACACTCTCCTTCATAAACTGAAAAGTGTCCATCAAACCGGGGGAACTCCAAACTATCCCTTGGACAGATTGGAGCGATTTGCGCCGCTTAGAAAACATCAGAAAAAATTGGTTGTGCTATGAGCCGGTTGCCTTGTCCGAAATGGATGTGGATCACGTTATTCCGAAGAGCCTGCTGAACAGCCCTGCTTCAATCTGTACACCGGGAAATTCACTTCGGTAAAAAGGGCGAAGATCTCAACCAAAAAATCATTCTCAAACTCCAAGTGATAGAACTTGAGCGGTAACCATTTGTTGCCCCCACTTCAGAGCGTTGAGCATCAACTTGCACTCTTCTTAGGATATTGCGCGGTGATTGCGATAATTTGTGATCCCGATGCCGTAGCTGACGATCTTTAAGACTTTGGTGGCGGTCTTGCCGCTAGTCTCCATTTTTTCTTAACAATTGCTCCCCCTAATAAACAGCCGTAACCGTCCGGCGTCCCCCACCTTGTATTGACCCAAATTGTGATGCGACTCTGCCGAAGATGGCGGGCTGATGGTGTCCACTATCGATGGTGGACACTATCGTGTCGGATTCGCAGTAAGATCAGTGTCAGGAGATCCAGAGGCGGCTTCACCCGGTTTTAACTAGGGTTCAGACGAAATCTGAACTGAACCGGGTTTTCGACGTCCGCCAGCCAGATATTGTCCGGCGATCCTCATCGTGTGAAAACGATTGCTTTCACGGTTACCCAACAAGCATCGATTCACTTTGAAGTTATTGATCGATATCATT
>JAAEPA010000882.1 GCA_024222475.1 Gammaproteobacteria bacterium
GCAAATTAAAGACAGTGATTTTTTGGTGGTTTTACTATCTGAAGCCTCGGCTGATAGTGAAATGGTTAAAGCCGAGATCAAACGGGCCTATGAGTATCGCAAGCTGCAAGACCGGCCTTACACCCTGCCGGTGCGGGTCGCCTATGAAGGTTTGCTGCCCTACTCCATCGATGCCTTTCTGGATCCCTTACAATATGTTGTCTGGCACAATGAGGCCGATAACCACCGTGTGAGCGATGAAATATTGGCCGCTATTGCCGGTCGTTTGCCACAAAAATTGCCAACAACCAGCGACTCCGGCCACATTGTTCTCTCTGAAGACGGCGGCGTTATAGATGATGGGGAAACGCTGCCCCCCCCGCTGCCGGAATTCGACCCCCGTTTTCTGGAAGAGTTACAGGCGCCGGGCGGCGTGGTCAAGCTGCGTGACGATTTCTACATCGAGCGCCGGGGCGATGAGCAGCTCAGGCGAGAAATTATAAAAATGGGCACCACCACCACC
>JAAEPA010000883.1 GCA_024222475.1 Gammaproteobacteria bacterium
CGCATAAGTACAATATGGCGACCTGTGTCGCTCAATGCAACCAGCGGTATCGCCAGTGAAATGGCTCCGGTGATGACAGGGCGCACTCATGCTCCCTGTCGACGACTGTCAGCAAAGTCCCGCAGAGCCGACATTCACTAGGCGGCATTCGGACGATGATCATGTTGCGATGCAGTGAATTCCCGCAATGAGCCCGGAGCGGACCAGACAAATGCCTCCAATAAATCTTGTTTTTTGACAGATAACTATATGTCAAAGTCCTGCTCAATGAGCCGTGTGATGACTTCTTCATCGAAATTCATGATCGCCTCAGCAACCTTGGTGTGCCCCTTCGCTACAGCTTGGGCACACATTGCCGAAAGCAGAGTACTTTGATCCCACGGATCGTTTCTATGGAGCATTGTGCATTCAATCAGGCGTGCCAATCCTTCCGAATATGCGGCGGCAAGGTCGTCCGGCACAGGCGGACCACTTCCATTGTCCCTTGCAATCTCAATCGCTGCGGGAAGTTGAAAAAAGCTGAAATCTATCGGCCCCTTGGTATTGCAGCCAATTTCGACGATATGAGGTAGAGCCGCATAGGAAGCATCATAAACATCACCTTGATGGCAAAGACTTGACCAAAGGCTGAACCAAGGCTCATCTCGATATCCGTCTTTTGGTTCAGTTGCGGCAGTAAGATCGCGAAGCAACTTGGGAATGTCACCTGCAACACCATAAGCATGACTGAGTGTGGACCACCTTGGATCTTCAAGCTGTAGCATGCCCCTCTCCAATTGCGCTTTTGTTGGAGTAGAAAGCCGATATTGCTGATCCGGTCAACGGCAGCAAAGTCTCGCATTGCCGTCCTTCATGCCAGGAGAATTGCGTTCAGGAGGCGTGCGTTGCAGCGAATGACTGCACTCTGACCCCTGAGAGTTCGTGATTTCACAGACATAGATTCTTTGGAACTCTTCTTGTCGCAGACATTTGATGACGGCTAATTTGTTGGGACTCGTCAGTCAAAACAGTAAGCTCGGAGAAAATTCAACCGGCTGAAAAGAGGTCAGGAGCATTACCAGTTGCAATACGACCTAGAACTACTAACCGAAATATGCGGAGAAATCGGGTTCCCCGTACTGCCATCACCTGAGAATTCGCTACGGATTGATCTTGGTAGCAGCGTTAGTTTGGAATTTGTAAATTGGCCAGACAAAGGCGACTGCTTATTGGGGTTTCCAGACACTGCATGGCATACACATGGCGATCTGTTGCGAGTTACCCGAGACTACCATGAGCGCTCGTTTCATCAGCTGGATGTCATCACTGGTTTGGCAAGTGGAAAGCTCTTGATCTGCGAGAAATGGTCAAACGGCACCATCGAAGATCGTGAACTGGTCCTCCCGGATTTTGATGTCTCTGAAGAATTTGAGTTCAGTCAAAAGATCGAAATTCGGGTGCGCCGTGCTAGCGCGAATAGCCAGTAAACTTCAATCTACGCCCATGTCCGCTAAGTCCCGCATAGCTGTCGTCGCTCAAATCTCTTCGCAGAAATAGCACGTCATCAACCAGCGACCGTTATCTTTCCGGAAGTGAAATTGGTGCTTAAAATCGAGCGTCCGAATACCACGGTCTTCATCCTTATACGACAAACCGTAGATGTGCTCGAACCAGATGGAGTGTTCGACCAGCACATTCATCACCTCCCGCATATCAATCTCGCCAATCCCAAATTTCACGTCCACAAAACCAGGAATGGAAAACTTCTTGCGTCCGGTTTTCCCTAAGCAAAACTTGAAATAGCCGACATTGCGAAAGGGTATGTCTTCGCCTTCTGGCAGCAGGCCTATCTCAAGGTCCCCCCAAAAGAGATACTGCTCATCTGCCCACTCAGGCGGACCCAGCGCCGCCTCAATGGCTGATCTATCGGAATCGAAATTCAATCCAATTTTCCGATCTATTGCGAACTGGATTATCTGTTCAGTTTTGTTCATGTGTTGTGACAAAGCCCAATGTAATGCCTCTGTTTGCTGTCGGAAATCGTATGCCCGCAGACAACTGGTAGGCGGCCTGGGAATCGAACCCAGTGGAGAACGCTGATCTGGCGCCAAAGGGGGTATAAATCCCTCCCACACATCCCGTGACACCGCCCGAACAAATGAGGCCGTGATCCGATCGCGATTTGATCGGTCAGCCTATTCGTTCGGTCGATATTCGGTTGCGTAGATGGAACATGTTGCTAGTAATAAGTGTTCTGTGGGGAGGGTCAAGGTCACTTTCCGCCAAGGCAAGTATTGTTCCGGATAGGACATCGATGAATCCGAATCAGCAAATCAAGATTGAAGTTCTCATTGGCTTGCCGCTGCTCAAAATTAGACGGGCAGCGGACATGTTAATGATGCACTTCGGTTCACCTCGACTGGTCGAAGACAGGAGAGGGAAGCAAAAGACCGTTGGTGAATGGGCGCTGCATGTCCAAACCAACTGGCGCATCATTCGAGATTCCCAAATTCTCTTTGGCCAGGCGGATATGCTGTACAGAGCCAGCGATCTGGAATGGCGTGATGACGACGTGTTGGGAGGGTCCCGCTTTGACGAAAGGGCAAAAGCCCTGAACGGGGCCCTGCCTGAGTCCGAAACTATTGTTCAGGACGTTACCTGTGACATATTTGGAGGGCTTAGACTGACATTTCGAGACGGTCTTGCCTTCGAGGTATTCCCTGACATGTCCTCGGATTTTCCTGACTACGAGTTGTGGCGGCTGTTTGGGCCGGGACGTGAAGACCAGCACTATGTGTTCGAGGCGACCGGAGTTTTGACGGAATGACTTCAGCTAGAACGGCCTTGGACACAAACTACAAAATGCTACGGCCCTTAACTATCACCCGTTCCGTACTGGCGCGCGAAAATCCTGGTATATCTGTATTCGAACTCACGGATCTTTTCCCGGTCGATCGCGAAGTTGCATTGAACCACGCACATGCCGTCCTGTCCGGCAGTGGCGTGTCAATAGATCTGGGAATATGAACAGGTTCCTCAAACATGTTTTTGGGTTGCCGCGTGAAACAGGCGGTCGAGAAACATAATCACTCGTTCGATACGATCCTTGTGAATTTCCAAACCACATTGTTCGGGATAGGTGGCGAAGCATGCTCCCCATTCGTCAGGCTTTGATGTTCGAAGTGCATTTGCGGTCGGCACAAGCAGCTTGTGCGGGATTTGTAATCGATTGGGTGGCCCGATGGCGAATGGGGTTTCTTTGGCGGCCCTTTTTGTTTCTTCCCGCTGTTCTTTGGCCCTCTTGAGTATTGCTCTGGTTTCTTCTGGCAGTGCGTTTTCACTAGCTGTAATCACGATTTGGTCGAGTTGTGGGTCCTCAATGTCTTCAAACGGGACTTGCTCCACCATTTTCCCGGCTTGCAGCTTTGCCCAATATCCGCGCGGAGGCACCGGCACCTGATGGCGTCTGCAAATCTTGCCCAGGCCCCGGTCTGATATACCGAACTCAGTGGCCAGTTTCATTATGGGTTTAGACCACACGAGATCGTAAAGTTCGCGCCGGCTCAATGTTCGAGAATTTCTTTGCATGGCTGCCTCCCAATTTTGCTTTCACCACCGCGCCGGTAATTCTAGAATCGGTCACGAAAACAGGAACCGATCATGACCGACGAATTTGACGATGACCTGCCCGAAGTACTTCCTGAGCCGACCGAAAGCATCACCATCCACATAACGCCAGGGATACTTACGATGTTTGCACACGTGGCTCATCTGCAGGGTATCTCAGTCCATGACGTGATCCGGGACTCCGCCTGGCTCCACTGCAAATGGTGGATGACGCAATTTGAAAACGCCCCTGAAGAAGGCGAGCAACCGACAGAAAGCGATATCGTGCATTAGGGGGTAGAAGTCCTCAAACGGTATTGGTATCTTCACCCTATTCGCACGGCCTCAGAAGCCAGCTAACCGAACCCGCTTCATCGCGGACAATGAAAACGGCTTTTGGCGTGCGGTGATTTCCAATTCAGACCTGGTGTCATTCTGCTGTCAGAGCCACGGACGGCTGTGAGATTTGAATGACAATGCAACCAGGTTTTTTATTCGGGGGAAACACAGGTCTTTCCTACGACCAACTTCAACGTCGCAAGAAAATTGCCGAGTCGATGTTGGCTCGATCCACCGCCAGAACACCGCGAAATGTCGGTGAAGGTCTAACAGCACTGGGTCAAGCCCTGGGCGGAGCAATCCGTTTGAAGCGAATTGAGAACCAGGAAGCAACCGCCCGAGATAAATTTGGCTCTGAAGCTGCTTCGGTCATTGGCGACTACATGGCCGGTGGTAGCAGTCCCACAGAAGCCGCCCCGAGTTCTGCGGGTTACGATCCAAATGTATCATCGCCGGAAACGGAGGGCGTGGAGTCCTATATCCGACAGTCGGCCACACAAAAGGGTGTTGACCCCGAAACCGCGCTCAAGGTCGCGCGATCAGAAGGACTGGCTCCAGGGGTGTGGCAGAGCAATGTATCGAAAGGAGGTCGGCGAGAGCCCTCGTATGGTCCTTTCCAGTTGCTGGTCGGTGGCGAGGGTACCGGTTTTCCGACGGGCCTCGGCAATGCTTTCATGGAGCAGACCGGGCTCGATCCACGTGACCAATCCACAGTGAATGCGCAGATCGATTTCTCACTAGACCAGGCAAAGAAAGGTGGCTGGTCACCATGGTATGGTGCAGCGAAAGTTGGCGTTGATCAGTGGGATGGATTGCGAGGCAATTCTCAAAAGCGCACTATTCGCAATTCTGTTGAGGATGCCTTCGACGCAGCTGGCGTTGTTGACGCCGATCCGCCGCCGAAGCCTATCCAGATGGCAAGCCCGGAAACGACCCCTGTTGCCACACAAACACCGGTGAGGACCGCGCCGGCATCTTCGGCGGCCCCAGCCACCCCGGAACAGCTCGTTGCGGCCCTCGGCAGCCGCTATGGCTCACAGCAACTCGCGAATGCCGATCCCAATGTCGGGATTCTGCCGGCTCTGACTGGCGGTAATTCCAATCCCGACGCAAAAAATCGCAACTTTCCTCCGGCTCCTGCGCTTGGGAGTTTGGCGAGGGTGTCCCCAGGCTTCAGTTCCACCGCATCCGCTGATGGTCCTGGAATGGCGCCCTCGTCAGCCGGCAACATGCAATTCGCCAGCGCCAACTCACAGCCTGACTTCCGGACCGCGCTGGGCAATGATGGACTGACACCAGCCACTGGATCGCACAGAGTCACACGAGAAGAGGCGGAGCAGCGCATTGCGCAGTCTGGGAGTGGTGAAGGCTACTTTCCACCTGCACCGCCTGCTCCGGGGCAAGGAGCGCCTGCCAGGGGTGTTGATCCTCGCATACTCGGCCTGATGGACAATCCGTATCTGTCATCTGGCCAGAAGGCAGTTCTCGGGGCCATCATGCAGAGGCAGTTGGGGCAGATGTTCCCCGACGAACGAAAACAGCTGGAGCTTCAGAAGCTACGCAGGGACGTTGCCAAGCGAGATACCTTCCAGGACGTCAACAAGCGTACACGCTATCTCGATAGTGGCGAATTGGTAGCTCCGGATCTTGAAGTGGAACCCGAGCAGACAGCCCTTCAGCAGAACTACAACGTTGCCGTTGACCAGGGTTATGCCGGCACCATCATGGACTACCAGCAGGACCTTAAGAAGGCCGGTGCCAGTCAGACCAACATCACAGTTGGCGGCAAAGAACAGGACAAAGATTTTGCCTCCCGGATGAACGACTGGACCTTGGGTGGGTCCGCCGATGCGGCCAAGCAGATTGCGCAAATCGAATCCGTCATCACGGTGTTGGAAGGAGGCGCTGACAATGTTACCGGCCCGGTTTTGGGTGCCATGCCCGATTGGCTGAGAGCTGGCACACATCCGAAATCCCAAGCCATGAAGGATCGTGTGGAAGAAGTCCTCCAGCGCAGTCTCCGGGCCATCCTCGGCGCCCAGTTCACGGAGAAGGAAGGCGCCCAGCTGATCAAGCGCGGCTACAATTCTTCTTTGAGTGAAACTGAGAATGCCAAACGTCTCAATGCGCTTGTTACCCAGCTAAAGGCCATGAAGGACGCCCAAGATGGCGCTGCGGGTTACTTCAGCCAGCATGGCACCATTCAGGGCTGGCAAGGCAGGTTGCCGACGATTTCAGACTTTGCTGTATTCGGTGACGAAGCCGGTGACGATGAGACTGGCGACGCTCCATCCGCTGGCGATGTTCAGGACGGGTATCGTTTTAAGGGCGGTGATCCCGGCGAGGCCAATAATTGGGAGAAGTACGGATGGCAGGGCGGTGGGCAAGGTAGCAGAAGTGAGAGGGTCCTTGGACCCGGTATCAGAAACGCGC
>JAAEPA010000884.1 GCA_024222475.1 Gammaproteobacteria bacterium
ACCAACAGCTGAATCATGAAATGTCCCAGTCACCGCATTCGTTGTCGGAGGCGTTTGTGATGGAGTACCCCCACCGCAAGCAGAAAGGAAAAGAGTAAACAAGAGAAAGGATATAGGAGGATAACGTTTTATGGCGACCATCATTATTAGCAAAGTTGTTTTACAGCAGATTTCCGTTTATTTGACCGCACTATGTTTTGGACGCCCTGGCCGGATTCTAAGCAGCCATACGGGTACCGTATCCCGCGTGACTAACTGTAATTTGACCAGTTACATATCACCACATTAACATTCCTATGCCTATATCCAAGGTTTCTTCAATCGCACACAATTGGCTAATGGTCCTATGACAAAATCAGAACTCATTGATAAGATCGCCTTGAAACAAACCCACCTGCCTTACGAGGACGTCGAGCTTTCAGTAAAGACCTTGCTGGAACAGATGTGCGAGGCCTTAGCCTCCGAAGGGCGGATTGAGATCCGTGGGTTCGGGAGCTTTTCTATCCACGCCCGATCACCGCGAGTCGGTCGAAACCCGAGAACAGGCGAAACAGTGTCCGTACCTGCCAAGCGAAGGCCACACTTTAAGCCGGGCAAGGAATTGAAAGAACGGGTCAATACTCTCGGGTATACATAGGCGTATCACACATCCTTTCGATTTCCTGTCAAAACGATGCAGGGCCCTATTCAGGCGGATGATGCTCCCTTACTGCGAAGCCGCTGGTAGCCGATACCGGCCAGGCCTAGGATCATCAAGGCGAGGGTGGAGGGTTCGGGGACTGATGAGAATACCGGATCACCGCGATAGATGCCCTGTGTGCCGTCAGCCAGTATCGCCCGAAACGCAATTTGACCAAGGTCGTTCATGGCTTGAATTGAAATGGTGGTCGGCGAAATAGCGCCCCCGTATGCTGCTATAGTCGGGGTTTGAAGCCCAATGGAACGAAAAGTCTCTCTAAGCGTTGATGTCTTCTGGATCAGCCGTGTTTAGGGGGCGCAGAACACCAGCCCGGATGAACTCGGCCAGGGCAAAAGAGTAGTGTCCAAGCATGTTGATGTGGGCGTACAGCAGAGGTGAGAGCCGAGCGGCGTCTTCATCTTTGACCTCCATGCCCTGTTGCCGCAAGCGGTTGAGTGCGGCGTCCATATAGATGGTGTTCCAGAGAATGACGGCGTTGGTGACGAGGCCGAGTGCGCCCAACTGATCCTCCTGGCCTTCGCGGTAGCGTTTGTGGATTTCGCCGCGTTTACCGTGATAGATGGCACGAGCAACGGCATGACGGCCTTCGCCGCGGTTAAGCTGGGTCAGGATGCGGCGGCGATAGTCCTCGTCATCGACATAATTCAAGAGGTAGATCGTCTTATTGATCCTGCCAACTTCAATGATAGCCTGCGCTATGCTGGAGGGGCGTTCGCTTTTTAGGAGAGACCGCAACAGCTCTGAGGCCTGAACGGTTCCAAACTTCAGGGAGCCTCCCATGCGAAGCATGTCATCCCAATGCTGCTTGATCTTTTTGGGCTTCACGCAGGTTTTCGCCAGTTCATTGAGGGCGCCGTAATCGGCGTCCTTATCGATCCGCCAGAGTTTAGATTCTCCGGCATCGGTCAAGCGTGGCGAGAATTGATAGCCGAGCAACCAGAACAGACCAAAGATCATGTCGCTGGCGCCGGCGGTATCGGTCATGATCTCTAGTGGCGACAAACCGGTCTGCTGTTCAAGCAGTCCTTCAAGAACGAAAATCGAGTCCCGCAGGGTGCCAGGCACGACGATGCCATGGAAGCCGGAATATTGATCTGAGACGAAATTGTACCAGGTGATACCCCGCCCTGAACCGAAATATTTGCGGTTCGGACCAGAGTTAATCGTCTTGACCGCCGTCACAAAACGCATGCCGTCCGCGGATGCTACCTCACCGCCACCCAAAATTTGTGCAAACGGGATCGTTGCCTGATGGTCAACCAGCCGGGCATTTGCTGCAATGAGGGTTTCCCCGCGGACGTAATTCTGCCGTACCCAGTTCAGGCGGTGTCGCGTCAGGGCAGGAATGTTCGGCCTGATCAACGGCTCAATACCGATATTGCAGGCTTCAGCCAGTAACACAGCGCATATGCTGATAGGCAGATCGGTGGCGCGAGCACCTGCCTCGCTGATATGAGTGAACTCGTCGGTAAAGCCGGTGTGAGCATGGATTTCAAGAAGAAGTTCCGTCAGATCTATGCGCGGCAGTAAGGCTGTAACCTGCTCACGCAAGGCGATCAGGCTTGCTGGCTCCTCCAGTCTGTCGAGATTGGTAATGGTCAGGCTGGGCTTGCCGTTTTGATGCTCGATGCGCACCGCGTCATTTTTGTCGAACCGCTCAGCAGTCTGGCGAAAGGCTGCATCGAGCTGCTTCGTGAGGCCTTCCAGTGCTTCATCCGGGTTTGTTGGGTGACCGAGGGAACGGCAGACCTGAACCCGATTGGCCTCCCATTCCGCACCTTGCAGAAGTTTAGCGCGTGGATCGCCCCAACGGTCGCTGGCTTCAATATAGACATCGCGACGACGCAGAGCATCTTGCAATCGATCCATCACACAAAGCGTGTAGCCCTTGCGGTTGATCTGGCCATTCTTATCGAAGACCAGACGCCGCCACGCCTTGGTGACCACAGCAGTCGGCGCATCTTTGAGCTTTTGTATCTTCGTTCCTTCGACCGTTTGCAAAAAGCCAAGAGCTGCGATCACAGACTTACCGGCCGGAGCCGCTTTGAAGTCTATATCGTCCAGCAGGCGCGGTAGAGGACGGCGCAGACGGCCATATTGTTCCACCATCTCATCATGGAAATTATCTTCCGGCGGCCGGGCGAGTTCGTTGATGGTCTCAATCGCGTGTGCAATCTGGAATCTCGGGACGCAGGCGAAGATGGCGGCGCGCAACTCATCGGGGCTGCACGCTTCATCCAATATAAGTGTACAGGCTTCTGCTGCGGTGATGGCCGCTTTGTCCAGGTCCTTTAGAGTACGCAGACGGTTTTTCTTGCCGAGCTTTTTCGCCTCTCCTGCGATGTCCGCAATAAGCAGATCAAGCACATCGATGGCATCATCGAGAGTGGTCGTCTCAAAAGCGTAGGCGAAGGCTACAAGGCTTGCGATACGCCGATCGTCGGGCATCCGCGCCAGCTTATAAGCGGAAATCTGGGCAGCGTGGCGCGCGAGGTGTTTCAGGCGCACAGGCGGAATACGCGAGATATCGAGGCTGCGAATACCCAGCTTACGGAGTTCTTTATAACGATCAAGAGCGGCAATGAATGATGGGCCGCTGACATGTACTGGTCCTTGCCGGAGCCGTTCCAATGCTGAAATCCGGCTGTTATCGTCTGTGCTTAGCAACTCATCCAGGGCCTCTTTCTGCTCCTTGTCAGGAAGGCAGGCCAGTATGCCCCACAACCGCGTTGCTGTGCGATCCCGGATTTGTGAAATGAGCCTCTCAAGCGTGGTTACGCCCGGTAGCAGAACCTTGTTCGCAGTCAACCAATGTGCAGCAACATCAAACAACAGGCTTGGACGCTCTGAGCTGGTCCAGGCGCGGGCATAAAGCATCCGGATTAGTCTAAATCGACAGGGTGGGTCATTGAAATCACGATAGGAATACCCCGTTGAATTTCGATTCTGTGGTCATGCTTGGTTTGCCTGCGCTCTGTGTAGCGAGGCAGACAAGCCGGTTTTGTAATGTTGATCTGACGGGCGACGAAGTCGACGACGCTGGTCGGTACTTCGATAGGATTAGGAAGAAAGGTTCCCAGACAACGGACGGTGCCGAGCTGAACAGCAAATCCCAAACGGTTGTAATCACCACGCCTCTTGTTGATCAGCGCCCGGTCCTTGTCGTCCAGGTGAAAATACCGCGCCAACTCAACCGGCGATAGTTCTCCGACGAACTGCCCGTAGCTATTTATCTGGGTCTCGGTCAGGAATTCAACGGGCATAGGCGTTCTCAGCCGTCCGGAAAACGGAGGTTTTTCTTATTGTTTATGAAGGTCTTGATTTCACGCCTTTTCTAATCATATTACACAAGGAAACACGTTCCGAAAAACTGTGCAAGAAAAATGGTATGAAAATTTACTTTTCTTGTATCCTGATCGAAATCAACAGGATGATCGCTCATGCTTCTTGGATATGCCCGCATCTCAAAAGCCGATGGCACCCAGACCATCGACCTTCAGCGTGACGCACTGACAGCCGCCGGCGTCGGAATCTGTCACATCTACGAAGACAAGATGAGCGGGCGGCACGATGTACGTCCTGGCCTGGACAGCTGTCTGAAAGCCCTGCGAGAAGGCGATACGCTTGTGGTATGGAAGCTCGACCGTCTGGGACGCAATTTACGTCACTTGATCGAACTGACCGAGTCACTGAGCGCCAGAAATATTGGCTTGAAGGTTCTGACCGGTCAAGGCGCCGCCATCGACACAACCAAGCCTGAGGGCAAGCTGGTATTCGGTATTTTTGCAGCCTTGGCCGAGTTTGAACGGGAGCTGATTGTTGAGCGAACCCGTGCAGGTCTTGCCGCTGCCCGCGCCAGGGGCCGGAAAGGCGGTCGTCCCCGCAAGATGACACCATCGAAAATCCGCATGGCCATGGCAGCCATGTCTGACCCAAATGCCAAAGCCCATCTGGTGGCCGAAGAACTTGGCATCACCACCACAACGCTCTACGATTATGTCAACGGTGATGGCAGTCCGAAAAAAGTGGCGCAGGACGTTCTAAATACGTCAACTGAGAATGCTTAGCGAGACTTTTCGTTCCATTGGGCTTCAAACCCCG
>JAAEPA010000885.1 GCA_024222475.1 Gammaproteobacteria bacterium
AATTACTGTGGTTCCGCGCATGCTGTCACGGCAAAACGCGGCAGCGTATTTAGACATGGGTGAAGACAGTTTCGACCGATTGGTCGCTGGCAACGTCCCTGTAATTGAAATTGGAAAATCGTCCAGAGGCTACCGATACGACAGGCTCGACCTTGACAAGTGGGTCGATGCTCAACCTAAGATGTGGGTGCGGGAGTCTGGGCGGGAGAATGCATCATGCAAAAACCAGCCGGACTCAAACTATTCAGAGGGATCTGGCATATCGACAAGGTCGTCAAAGTCGGGAATCAGCGTCAACGAATTCGAGGCTCTACTGGATTCCGAGAGGATCAACTCGCGGAAGCAACGGAGGCGTTAGCAGAGAAAGTCGAAGCCGTTGAGAAAACGCTGCTTTCCAAAATGGAGCAAACGGAGCACACATTTGCCGAAGCTGCGGCGAATTATGTGACTTCCTTGGAAAGGCGCGGGAAAGATACGATCCAAGCCTTAAGGGATAGCAAAAAGTTGATGCCGTTTATTGGCGGACTTCCGTTGTCACATGTCCACCAAGATACGCTATCAACATTTGAGCAGCATGAAATGAGCCGAGGCATTTCCAGCGGCACGGTTGACAGGACTTATCACACCCTGCTCTCCGTGCTGCATCACGCGGCACGGGTGCTGCGGGATGGAAACGAACCCTGGCTTCGGTATTCTGTGCCTAAAATCGTCTCTCCCGATTGGGAGGACGTCAAGGCACCCTACCG
>JAAEPA010000886.1 GCA_024222475.1 Gammaproteobacteria bacterium
CCTGTATAGTCGATAGCCAATATCCGCTCTCCCTCCGCCATCCACATCACAGTTCAGGAAGCTGATCTGCTCTGACGGGATAAATGCGGGTAATGTTCCCGCTTGGCAGCGACCTAGACCCCCTGCGCAGAAGTTCCTATACACTCACCGCTGTCAATTGAAGCGTCAACTAAGCCGGGGCATCGAGTATTAGCGAGCAGTGGCGTACGGGAAGGGAAGCAGGGAGCGGACTTATAGCGTATCATGGGTTAGGCTTTGGCGGTTCGCAGAAGTGAGTAAAGTGCGGTTATTGTGGGTGAGGAGGCGAGATGTTTCAAGCATTCTATGAGGGCGTACTAAAGGTAGGGCAGCAGTTTATCGAGTGTGCGGTGGAGGGTGCGCAGCAGGTGCTGGGGGTATTATGCCCGTGGTCGCGTAGCGACCGCGGTGACCTCGGTGGCAGGGGCAAGCGCCGCGCTCGGCAGGGGAGACCGATCACGCTGAGCGCCCGCCAAAAGCGGCTATTAGAGAAATTACTCCGATGCCCGACGACACCGCAGCGGATCGTCAAGCGCAGCCGTATTATTTTAGCGTTGGCGGCGGGTCGAACCCCGAAAGAAATTGCCCGGGCGCTGGGGACGACAGCCATGACGGTCTATAAATGGTGGGCGCGGTGGTTTCGGGAGTCGTCAGTCATTAGCCAAGCCGAGCGGCAAGAAGCCAACGATCGACGTTTTAGTGCGTTCTTAACCCAGCGCTTACAGGTTACCTACCGAAGAGGGACCCCGGCGACGTTGAGCCCGGAACAGCTCGTTTAACTCATTGCCTTAGCGTGTGAGGAGCCGTCCGCCTCGGGGCGGGCGATCACGCATTGGAACTCGCGTGATCTGGCAGCGGAGCTCAAAAAACGCGGCATTGTCAAAACCATTTCCCGGGCGACGGTCAGTCGGTTGCTAAAAGAGGCCAAGATCAAACCCCACCGCTGTCGCTACTGGCTCAATGCCAAACCGGAGAACGAAGCGCGGTTTCACGAGCGGATCCGTTGGATCTGTGCGCTCTATCGGCAAGCGGCCGAGTTGCACAGCCAAGGCATTCACCTGCTCTGCACCGACGAAAAGACCGGCATTCAAGCGCTCGAACGCGAGGCGCCGACGAAAGGCGTTAAACCGGGACCGATCGTGCGAATAGAAGCCAACTATACGCGCCATGGAACCCGTTGTCTAATCGCCAATCTTGTGGTGGCAACCGGGCAGATCGTATCCCCTACCATCGGACCGACACGGACCGAGGCGGATTTTTTAGCGCCTATTCAGCATACCGTCGCCGCCGATCCGTCGGGGCAATGGATTTTCGTGCTCGACAACCTCAATACGCATCAATCCGCAAGCTTAGTGCAATGGGTTGCGGAGCAATGTCACATCGCCGACGATCTCGGCGTCAAAGGCCGACACGGGATACTCCACTCTATGGCCTCGCGGGCGGCCTTTCTCGCGAATACCGGTCATCGCATCCGCTTTGCCTACGTCCCTAAACACTCTTCCTGGCTTAATCGAATCGAGATCTGGTTTAGTATCCTCGTCGGGCGTGTGCTCAAGCGAGTCAACGTCCGCTCCACGGAGGAATTAAAACAGCGACCGATCGACTTCATCGACTACTTTAACGCCACCATGGCAAAACCGTTCAAGTGGACTTATGCCGGGAAACCACTGGCCGCTTGAAGTATAGGAACTTCTGCGCAGGGGGTCTAGAGCCTGTCGTCAAATTGAGAGGTTCTGGAACTAAAAGGTAATTATTATTAATACGGACTCCTGACAGCCTGTTAAAAAATGGACATTCGGTTGTCAGTATTTATGAGGGTTTAGGCTAAAATTGAATGTCTATTTTTTATCTAAGTAAAATCAACCAGTTATATAAATATCGAAAAAAGTGTGTCAGAAGGCCGTAATATATAAGGTGATTTCCAGAGAACAATATACCACGATTCAGGTAAAATACTCCTAACCCACACGCCAACGCAAGACTAAGGAGTAAATTATGAGTGAATCCAAGTTGCTGACACCCTCCCAAATAGAAGACATACGTTTGGCGGCTTCCAAGATGACCGGCCCCGCACGTCGTTCGTTTCAGGCTGAGATGGCGGAAAAATACTGTGACGGGGGTGCGCGCTTGGCGGAAAAGGTATTTAGTTGGAACCGGCAAAGCGTACGGACAGGACTTGGAGAAAGGCGCACGGGAATGATCTGCATAGGCGCACAATCGGCTTTTGGCGGCAGTATACGTTGGGAAGAACGTCATCCCGATATTGCCGAAATGCTGCGCAAATTGGCTGAAGAGCATGCCCAACAAGACCCGACCTTTCGAACGACCCTGACTTACTCGCGCCTGACCGCGGAGGAAGCTTTAAAACAATTACGGGCCCAAGGCTTCAGCGAAGAACAGCTTCCGAGCAAAAGTTCAATGGCGGATATACTGAACCGCATGGGCTATCGTCTGCGGAAAGTTGTCAAGGCCAAGCCGCAAAAAAGAATTCCTGAAACGGACGCGATTTTTGAGAATATCAAGGAAAAAGAGGCCGATGCGACGTCAAAACCCGGTGTCAGGCGGCTAAGTATAGACTGTAAGTAGTCAACCATAAGTCTTTTAACAAATCTAAACCGGCAGACGCCCCTGTTCGCG
>JAAEPA010000887.1 GCA_024222475.1 Gammaproteobacteria bacterium
CATTTGGGGGGCTCTGTATCCGTCAATACTATGCTGGTAGAGCACTAGGAGCCTGTCCGAGAATAGGGGCCGTAGCGAGGGAAAGCCATTTAGAGCCAGATTTTTCAATTAAATAAGGCGAACATTGGGCATATTTAACGAATTTAATCGGGAAATCCGGCCAAAATGGCTTTTCCGCAGCAGGTTCTCTATTCTCGGACAGGCTCCTAGCTTGCACTACCGTACTACAATGTACTCTGTGCACCCAAGAACCTATTTGTCATGACTCTCATCAAGTAACCCCCTAACTGAAATCATGAACATTCTGAAACAAAGTATTGCTCTGTTGCTCTGCAGTTTGTCCCTTACGCTGGCGCAAGCCGCGTCTATTCCGGTGCCTACGGCACCAAAACTTGCAGCAAGTAGTTATTTATTAATGGACTATGACAGTGCTGAATTGCTGGTAGAACACAATGTCGATGAGCGAATCGCCCCTGCCAGTATTACCAAGATCATGACGGCATATGTGGTTTACAAAGCCCTAGCTGACGGGCATATCGGACAGGAAGACGAGGTGCTGATTAGCGAAAAGGCATGGCGCATGGGAGGTTCACGAACCTTTATAGAGGTAAACAAACGAGTGAAGGTCGGTGACCTGCTCATGGGCATGATCGTACAATCAGGAAACGATGCTAGTGTTGCGCTGGCCGAACATGTCGCCGGCAGCGAATCGGCCTTTGCTAATATGATGAATGCCGAGGCCCAAGGGATGGGTTTGAAAAATACCCAGTACATGAACACCACCGGCCTGCCTCATCCCGAACACTATTCTTCGGCGCGGGATATTGCCTTACTCGCACAGGCATTGATTCGCGATTTTCCGGATCAATACCACCGCTACTCTATACGTAAATTCACCTTCAACGGCATTACTCAGTACAACCGTAATAAACTGCTGTGGCGAGACGAAAGCGTGGATGGACTCAAAACCGGATATACGGAAACTGCAGGATATTGTCTAGCATCTTCGGCCAAACGCGATACCATGCGACTGATTTCGGTCGTCATGGGCACCGACGGTCCGAATTCTCGCGTCTCTTACAGTCAATCGCTCTTGAATTATGGATTTAGGTTTTTTGAAACTCACAAGCTCTACAGTGCGGGTGAAGCACTTACCGAGGCCCGGATCTGGCAGGGCGAGATCGAAAACCTACCCCTGGGACTGGCTGAAGACCTGTATATCACCATCCCCAGGGGACAGTACCAAGCACTTGCAGCATCCATGGACCTCGAACAGGCGATAGATGCCCCCGTGAGCTTGGGTACGGCCTATGGTAAGGTTAGTGTAGCCATCAATGATGAGAACATCAGACAACAGCCCCTGATAGCACTGAGATCAATCCCCGAAGGCGGTCTATGGCGGCGGACGGTGGATACCGTATTACAATGGCTAGAGTAAGACCTAGATTACGCAAGGCACTCGCATAGAATAAGATATTGATTCGTATGGTGCGCACCACGTAAGGAATGCGAATGAAATCACTTCCCTAACTGGCGCCGCATAATCGTTCGTATTCAAGGCGCGATAACAGGCACATAGCCTCGCTATGTAACTGTTATCGCAACGCCGAATACGGGCAATAAGGCAAGTCAGATAGGGAAGTGATTTCGGTAACATTCCTAAGTGCGGGTGTCGATCAGAGAAATTTAGATAGCGAGGCATTATGATAGGGCCAGTTGGGGTTTGTTCCTCATCCCAACCTATCAACCAGAGGGGTCATCATGAAAAAAGAAAAAATAATCGCAATCGGGGGAGGGGTCGGTCCCATGGCCGGCGTTGAACTCCACAAAAAAATCATCGAGAACACACTCACGAACGGTACCGATCAGGACCATCTGGAGGTGCATCATTTCTCCCGATCCCATGATGTTGCCGACAGAACCGATTATTTATTAAACAAGGTTTTCCAAAATCCTGCCCAAGGCATGTTCCGGACCATGCAAATGGCCGAGCAAGCAGCCCGTATCGGACAACGGGGGATCGTCGCGGGAGTGCCCTGCAACACCTTTCATGCCCCTAAGATATTCCAACGACTTCTAGAACTGATACAAGAACATGATATCGAGATACAAATCCTGCACATGTTGGAAGAGGTTGCCGGTCTGATTTTTCAGATTCAACCTCAGGCCAAGACCGTCGGACTCATGTCTACCACCGGCACCCGAACGGTTCATGTCTATAACGATGTGCTCGAACCCCACGGACTCAAGATCGTGGAAGTGCCTCAAGACGTGCAGCCTGAACTTCACGAATCGATATACAACAAGGCCTGGGGCATCAAGGCGGTCAGCCCGGTGACCGGCAAGGCGCGAGGCAACTTTGAAAAATACGCGAATCTGCTTTGTGAACGGGGCGCTCAAGCCATCATTTTAGGGTGCACCGAAATCCCCCTGGCCTTACCCGAGAAGATATTTAATGATATCCCGCTGATCGACCCAATGCTCGCACTGGCAAGGGCCCTGATTCGTGAGGTGGACGAAGAAAAGCTGAGGGTGTTGTAGATCACTGATAATATTCTGTTCGCACCTGTTTCTTGTTAATCCAACACGTGTAGCAAACGACAGATTCTACATTACTCCGAAAAATCATTCGTCTGCAACCTGGATAACCATTTGTAGGTGATTTCTCATGCCGCAAAAATCATTGATCCAGGGCAGTACATGGTTGAAGGTAGACAGACCCTGAGAAGGAACGATAACTCTACATCGTCGATATCCACCCAAATACGATCCGTATATTTCTGACAGATGACCGGATTGTCCTTGCAACACGTATATTCACCTTTAGAGGTAAACGATATGAAGTGCAACATAGTGGGGTATTCACAGCGATTCAGAACGTGAGATTAGCACGAGCCAGTAAGGCCACTGAGCAATTGTCAGGCAAGACAGTGCCTTACTCTTTCTACACAACACGTCCAGATTTTGTTGGCGTTGAAAAAGTGCAGTATAACCTCAAGTTGTCGAGTTTGGCGTCTGGGCTTGCTCCTTTACGGGTAGCGGGTTGATCCTGGATTGCGGAGCAGGATATCTCCTGAGGGGGCTAGGTGATAAAGCGGATCTGGATTCTACGTTGCGTCAACAGAGCTAACGCATGCTCGTCCAACTCGCCATACGTCAGCATCCCCAGTAGCGATTTCCACAGGTGTTTCAAGGTCATTTTACCGATGAGGTGCTGTTGAAAGGCGGTGCTGAGCACCATGAGCTGATTGATCAGATGGGCCATTTGCAGGCATTGATAATAATTTTTGGTCGCCTGCCAACTGCCGCGAGAGAATTTGTGCTGTAGGCCATAGCCGTGGTTTTTCTGGCTATTGAAGCCCTCGTTTTCAATCTTCCAGCGCAACCGCCCTGTCCGACTGATCAGCCGAGCGCAGGCTCCGTCGATGGGGATATCGGTAAGATGGACAAACCGAGTGCAGGTTTGCACGCCGGTGTTGCGATCGGTGATCGTTTCGATACACTCCACCCAATTGAGCCGATGCGAGTGATAGTCGATCGCGTTGATCCAGCTGAGTTGCTCAACAGTCTCTGAGTGGCCTTGGATCCGTCGCTCGGTGCAATGCGCATCGGGGGTGATCGTGCCCAACGCATGCACTTCTTCCCACACTGTGGGTAGATTGCCGTCTTTAAAAGTGACGATATAGCGCCAATCGTGATGCCTGCAGTGCTCGAAAAAGCCCTGGTTGGGATATAAGCCATCGGCGGTGATACAGATCGGCAGACGAGGAAAGCATTTCTTGAGCTTTACCGCCAGGCGCTTAAAGGCCTTGAGCTCACAATCCTGTTTGTCATACTCTCCCTCAGGGTTCTCGATCCATTCGCTAGCGATCGATATCGAAAAACCATTGGGGGTGATCAGCTTGGCCTCCAAGACATTGTGAAAATAGGTGATCTTGCCCGTCTTGGAGCATCGGTGTAAACAATGTTCGCAATGTCGCTGGGTAAAACTCATCACCCCGGTGGCATCGATCGCCACCACGAACCAGCGTTTCATGAAGCGAAATCGATGCAGTGCTTTGTTCGCTAACAGCGCTAGGATCATACGCTGCTTGAGCCGCTCGAGGGCCTCATCGGGCAGGCGGCGCAGGACCCGATCCACCGTGTCCATATGCGGTAGGCGAAGTTTAAACAGCTTGCGGTACTGGGATTTGAACTGGTGCTCTTGGCGCTGATTGTTAAAGGCGTTGCGCGAACCTTGCTTAAAGATGAACATCGCAATGCAGGCGGTGATCAGTTCCGCCAACTCATAGTCAGCGTGCTGACGGCAATCTTCAATCTCTCGCATGTGCTCAAACAGCTCAGGGAAGAAATGCTCGATGGTTTGATATAACTGCTGGGCGATTGATTCGCCGCGCCAGCGAGTTTGGCGGCTGCGCCTTTTCTTCGCCTTGGCTCGGACGACACGTTTTTCGCGTTTTTTTGTTGGCGTTGTATAATAGACTTTGAATGCCTCTTCATCTCTACTTCTCTGTAGTAACTAATCTCGAAAAGCTATGATGTTGAGGCATTCACTTTAATAACTCAAACTAAGGTCCTGCATCAGCAGGAAAAATATTTTTTCACCACTGCGTTACTCATTGTTATTTAACCCGTTTCGTGACTCTCTGAATCGCTGCAAATAAAAACCAACACCCTGCCCAGATTACTATTAAATTAAACCCCCAAAATATCTTAGGGACAAGGTCTGCGCACTAAATTCACAAACTACAGG
>JAAEPA010000888.1 GCA_024222475.1 Gammaproteobacteria bacterium
CCTCATCTTCTAATAGCGCTGCACTTAATTTCTGCCCTTCCGGTGAATTCATTGCATCCACAAGATCTTCTTCTGATTCAAACCACACCTCTGCAACGCCATCATATTCTGGCATCATACCTCTCGAACTCCTTAGCCCTTCGTTTAAAGGGGTATCAACAGTATGAGATTGCACGTATTTTTTGGCCCTCATATTGCCAGCATTCTTCATAAAGAAAGGGCCATGTTTATTCATCCAATAATCTTGAAACTGTTCGCGAGTCATATCAGGGTGCCGTCGTAAGCACATAACAAATTTGATCATTTCTATGTATTCCTTTGATGGTTCGGATTTCCTGAGAACACTGTCCCATTGATTACCGTTCGGGCTTTAGAACTTGCCGTTGTCGTTCTTCCATTCGATGCGCGGGGGGATCGCTTCGATAGTATCCCAATGTTCCACAAGCTTGCCATCAGCAACACGGAAAAGATCATAGAAGGCGGAGTGGACTCCACTAAGGGAACCTTCACTGACAGAAAGTACGAAACTCCCTTCTCCGAGCAGGCGATGAATTCGATCGTATTCTATCGTGATGCACATGTCTGACGTGGTTTTCAGCGCTGAGCGTAGTGCCGACAGACCGTCAGCGATCCGCGGATTATGCTGAGTGTAACGCTCGTTATCGATGTAGTGTTCCAGTTTCTCAAGTCGGCGATTGATAAGGATGTCATCAACGAAGGATCGTACTATTTCCTGGTTGGATTCAGTCCGGGCGAGGTCCGTCGCATCGGTCGGCCCATCGACCATGGTATGGCCGGAGGGGTTGGGGCCCTGTCTCTGTTGGATGTTGTCCCAGTGCTCAATGGCCAGATCATTCTCAAAGCGGAAGACTTCGAAGCCGATATTCGAGCTGGCGAAGTCGTACTCCGTGTGGGCGAAGACGTAGTCGCGATCCTCGAAGACACGCACGATATTGACGCGGGGAGAGCTTTTGGACAGTCGCTTAAACAGCGCTGCCAGGCCCTCGCTTCCTTCGTGAGTCTGGGGATTGTGCTGAATGTACTTGTCGGGGTTGACGACAGCCGCTGCGGCCGCGTCACCAGTTTCGATGCCTTTGAGTAAAGCGCAGATCTGATCTTTCCTTTTTAAGGTCATGAGAAACTACATTTATTCTATTTTTGAGCGCCAGTATTTGATTATGTGGATGGCACGTTCTGCGTTATATGCCGCTGGCACAAATATTTTGATATACCGCCGCATTTTCTAGGAGGCTGTCGGATTTAGGCGATCGTAGTGAGGGAAAGACGGTTTAAGGCAGATTTATCGATCCTTTGAGGCGAATAGCCGGTGCTATTTAACAAAAAGGATCGGGGAATCTACCCAAATCTGGCTTTTCCGTAGTAGATCAGTCCTAAATCCGACAGCCTCCTAGATATGTTCTCATTATATTTGGGGCAACTCAATGACCACTGTTGGTCCGGTTACGCCAAGCGGTAAATCCTGAATTCAGGAATAATCAAGCGATGTAAAATCCTAATCAATACCGCACCACGACCTCGGCAGGAAAGGTCTCAATGGTTGCCTGGTTAGTCGTAAAGCTCTGTATCGGCTCTGCGTTTACCAGGACCTCTCGCAGGGGCTTGTCTCCAGGTGGTTGAAGAATGATTTTGCCCGGTGGCAGTCTCAGGTCTCCGGAAAGCCTCATGTGCAATGTACCGGTCTGTTCACGCATCAGACTGTAATTCAATGTTCCGTACCAAGTAGGCAATCCATGGATTGCAACACCACCCTTGGCCATGAGCCAGGCATCGGGGATCCCTGCGGCGATCACCAGGGCTTGGTCTGCATCCCGTTCAAAGGCAAACAGGCTGCGGAAGGCGAGAACATACTCCGCGGCGATCCAGGTATGCGGAAGGTCACCCATATGACCGGGTGCCTTGGGATCGCGCCAGGCAATTTCAGGCCATTGGTTCCATGCCGGTGGGCGCCGGTCGTTAAGCGAGTATTCAAGCAGTTCCACGGCCTTTTCCCGCCAACCGAGGCGGATCAATGCCCCAATAATCCGGATTTCGTAAGGCGTATAATTGAGCCAGTCGACCTCGCCCCGGCAGCGCTTGCGGAAGTGTTTGAAGTACTCATCGAAGGTATGATTTAGGGCGCTTTCAGGCAGATTGTGTGCCTCGTCAAGAAGGGCGATCGCGTTAGCCGTTGCGGTAGCATCGAAATCGGCCCATTCCACCGAACCTGGAATGAAGTCGATACTACGATCAGCGATGGTGGTCTTGATGGATGCGTACAGGGTTCCTTGGAAGCTGTCCCGCAGCAAGCTCAAACGCTGTGTCTGCTCCGGATGTCCCAAGATCTTCGCCATGGTGGCGGCATCCTTTAGACCTCGTAGCGCCCAGAAATCGTCCCAGTAGGCATGGACTGGGTGGGCCAAGTAGCCTTCGTGACTGGCCGATTCCGGCAGCAGTCCATAGCAAGCCCGTTTTTCCGCCGTTTCGAATTCGGGGGTAAGGCGTTTTTTACGTAGGATTTCTAAATAGTCGACCGTTTTCAGGACTGCGGGCCACATCTCGATAAGAAAGCTATGATCTCGGGTAAAGCGATAGTATTCCATTATGGTGTAGATGAACTCACCCTGACTGTCGTACTCGGGAAGCCAATCGGGTCCGTCGCGATCCACACAGCAGGGTACGAAGCCATCCTCTCGTAGATATTGGGCGTACCAACGCATGTAGTCCCGTATCTCGTCAGTGCAGCCCGCACGCAAGAGGGCGGCCGCCATGGTCGCTCCATCTCGAATCCATGAGCGGGTGTAGCGTCGCGGACCGGGTTGCAAGGCCGATTCTTCGCGGTTGACCAAGATGTGGGCAACTGCCGTTTGGAATGTATCAGCACCGGAACGTCCTACCGAGGGTAGCTGAAAGTTGACGGAACTCAGTCGTCTTTGCCACTGTCGCACGGCAATCTCAAATTGTTCGGCTCCGGAAACACCTTCTGGCAATAGTGGCTCAGTTGTTGTCTCGTCGTGAGAACCAAATGGAACCGCGATATAGATGTCCTGAGCAGCGCCTGGTGCAAGGGTGAATTCGTAACATAGCGCTGCCGATGCATGACCGAAATCGTCGACCGATGCCTTTTGAGTCGGTAACACACCTCTTTCCAGGTACTTGGTGATGCCCCCCTGATCGAAGGTGGTTGCTCCGAATAGCTTAGGTGGATCGAGAGGAATTACGACCTTGTCACGATTCACCCAAACCGCACCGTCTTTCAATGTCAGCGCCTTGATTTGGCTGATGCCTCCAAGGTCACGGAAACTCTGCCAGGGCGGTGTCACTTGGAAGGGGCGTATCGCGACGAAAAATCGGCCAAGCTTGGTATGATCGAGTTTATTCTCGAGCCGATAGCGGACGTACAATACCGATTTTCCGCGATCGTCGGTCGCGAAGGCGGTGGTTTTAAGCGCAGCACCATGACTTTGCCACAGCGATGAAGGAATGGGTAAATAAGCGTGTTCTAGTGTCTGCTCCAGACAAACATCCGCCCAGGTGATCAGCTGTTCGTCGAGATATAAAAAAGGCTCGAGCGAGAACGAGCCCTCATCCACCTCCACCATACCCTCTTCATTCATGATGCCCCGGGTGACGCCGTCCGGAATACCGGCAGGCGTCCAGTAGGTTTGTTTGGCATACAGATATTTGGGATAGTGCCCTTTGGGTTGATCTTTGGTTATATTTCGGAAAAAGTCATTGATGGTTCGGGAAAAATCATACGGCTTGATATCGATATCAACGATGCCAATCCCCTGGTCTTGCTCCCCTGGGTGTAGATTGAGACGAACAAGGCGCGACGAACTCTTGGGAAGGTAGATATAGTTGTGTTCACCCGAGCCATGTCTTGCGCAGTAAACGCTCTTCCACTGATTAGCATCGTTGGAAGTTTCTACGTCGAACCGACGCACCCGAGTTGCCGGTTCCCAGTGGACTATCATGCCACCGTATTCCCGCTGCTCGCCGAAATCGATAACAAACCACTGAGGTTTATCAGACAACTCACTGCGCCAGCTGGTGTTTGCAGAACGGTCTACAGCGTATATAGCCTTATGATCTGGAAGCTCGCTGGATGCTTGAACGACTGGGATTGCCCGAAATGTGCGATCTTCCCAGCATAAATCGCTGATCCAGAGGGTTCCCTTTCCTCCAGGGCCGGCGGCGATGACGAATTCGATCGCACCTACCTGATCCACCGGCCCGCCCCCTGCCGGCCCCCAGGCAAATTCGATCTGGCTGCTGCTGATTTCGATTGGCCGCCAGTCATGGTCGAAATCGAAGGGATCCTCTTGATACCGCCACACATTATTACCGTCTGGATCGATCAGCTTGAATTCAAACTTGTTGGCAGGGGCCGATCCGCGGAGTTTGAAGCGGAAAGCGTAGGCCTCCGGGAGTGTAAGCGAAAATGCCTTGCGCGCGACTACGAATCCCCCGCTGCCTTTGAAATCGAAGTCCACCCGCATGGCCTTGCTGTGTAGACATCGATCTGCCGAGAGGCTTATTTGCGCCTGCCCCGACGCCACGGTGGACCAAGCGGACAAGTCCGTGAAATTATCCAGGGCCTCTGTCTTCATGATGCAGACTCCTTATCAGACGCAGCTGACTATGGTTTGCCTCCGCCCCCTCCATGTCAAGCAAATCAATTTTCTGACAGAGGCCGATTTCCAGCACAATTTAAGGGACAGTATACTTAATTTGGTTATGCTGTCCCCGGACGTCCGAATTCGCGGAATTTGTAATGAAGGTAATTTGGCGTACTGTCCCCAGTATTTGTCCCAGGGAAATTATTTAGGTAGCATTCCTTAGCCGAAAACTGTACTACGCCGCATGCTTCATATCCCCGCTGATCTCACGAATCAGCGGGTATAGCCGCTCGGTCTCGTTTTGTATCCGATCCAACACCAGGCTAAACATCTCTTCGGAATCTTCCAGGAATTTCTGATGGTTGCTTCCGATCTTCATCTCATGTTGGCGTTTTTCGCACCAGCTCCTCGTATATCGACTCAGCAATTTCTTAATCTCCTGTGAGCCGGACATGAAATTGCTCGCGGTGTTGTGGATCTGCGAATCGTGGTGGGCGAGCAATTTTCCATACAGGTTGCGGTCTACCAAATCCAGATGTTGCTTTACAGCATCGATATATTTGTAGAATAGCTCGCAACAAGTATCCGTATCGCACATCGTGCGGTCTTTGAAAAGGTATAGCAGTACATTGGACAGGTCTGTAATGTCGTGATTCTGTGTGTTGAGTTCTTCGTAAGTAATCATTTTCTTCCCCTTGGTGACTGCGGGCTATACCCGCGGTATGACGCATGTATTTTATTACACCGGGATCTTTCCGGGTGGCAACGAACCAAATCCTGCACTTTCGCCGTGTATATGCAATCTTAGCCAATGGCTTTATGTTTTAAAATACTTACAGGTAACTATTCGCAATTTTTGTGTATAGAAGATAGACCTGATCTTGTTGTTCTCTGCAATCAATAATTTCTGTAATATCATGATAATATAGTTAGGATTGCCGGTGAATCTTCCTTAGACTACAGTGCCCCAGCCACAATTACATTGAAGACCTTAATAACAACCCAGGGGAAACATCACCAAAGCCCCGACCCATTGATGTTTGAATTCTTTCACGCCCTGTTGCCGGCAGCCCTGCTTCTGGCATTGTCGGCCTGTGAAAAACCATCGGTAAACGTCCCATCCCAACCTGAGCAACATCCCGTACCGGTTACAGTAGCCGAGGTACGACAGGAATCCTTGAGCGCCAGCCATACCACGACCGGTACCCTCACCGCTGCGCATAAGATACAGATCTTCAATCAGGAGCAGGGCCGGATCATACGGCTGCCCTATCATGAGGGGGATTGGGTGGCAAAGGGTGCGGAACTGGTGAGACTGGATGATGATGTGGTGCGCGCCGAGATGACCAAGGCCGGTGCGAAACGCCGTCAGGCGGAGATGAATCTGATGCGTATGGAAAAGCTGTACTCACGTCATGCCGCCTCGGAGAACGAGGTGGCGCAGGCGCGTACTGCACTGGAACTCGCCCAGGCCGAGGAAGACCTGCAACATATCATACTCAAGCGTACGACACTCTCGGCACCCTTTGCCGGGGTCATCAGTGAGCGCTTGCAGGAACCGGGTGACATCGTAGCGCAGTACACTCATATCCTCTCCTTGTTCAAACCCTCTATCCTGGGCGTAAAGATCCATGTCTCAGAGATTTTGCTGCCGGCGCTCAAAAAGGATGATCGGGTAGAAATTCGAATCGATGCTTTAGGGAATGATCCGCATCAGGGCAAGATTACCCGCATCCATCCGGTCATTGACGTGGATACCCGCCGGGGTGTGATCGAGCTTGAGCTGGACCCCGTCCCGCGGGGTGCCCGGCCCGGACAGTTGGCCCGCATCAACTTTCGCTTCCAGAAAACTACGGGGCTGGTCATACCCTTCGCCTGCTTGCATTACGACAGTGCAGGGGCCTTCGTTTACCGCATCGAAGATCACAGTGTGGCCCATCGAGTCACCGTACGCACGGGTCTTCAGTTGGAAGATAAGATCGAGATCCTGGAAGGATTGCATGAAGGTGAACAGGTGGTGCTGCGCGGATTACTCAATATGAGTGAAGGCAAGCAGGTGCACATCGTCGATGCGCAGGCGCAACAGCGCTAGGCTGAGAGCTTGTGAATAAATTGAAATCTACTGCGGCTACCCCTGAAAGCATCTGGCGGCGTTGTGACACAGCCAATATGCGGTCATTTATTTCAATAAACTCCCAACATATTGGCTGCGCCACGCCTTACCAGCTACTCTCAGTGGCAGCCTCGCTACAATATCAATTTATTCACA
>JAAEPA010000889.1 GCA_024222475.1 Gammaproteobacteria bacterium
ATTACGGATAAACTTACCCGGCGGGAAGTAGACGTGCTGCGCTTTTTGGCCCGCGGCCTGAACAACGCGGATATCGCGGGCCAACTTCACCTTTCAGAGGGAACAGTGCGCAACCACGTCAGCGCCATCTTCGCCAAACTGAACGTCACTGACCGCACGCAAGCTGCGATTATGGCGATCCGGCATGGGTTGTGATTCCCGCAGCTCAGGGATTTTCGTTTGGGACATGTCCCTGTTGCGATTACGGTATAATAGGTGGGTGTTGGGATTTTCCAAACACCTGTATTCGCGAAAGATAACCTGAAAAGGAGTGTGAAAAATGGCAAAAATACGCCGACTGGTTTTGGACACCCTGAAACCCCACGAGCCAGACATCATCGAGCTGGCGAGTCAACTGAGCGATTTGGAAGGAGTGTCCGCAGTCAACGTAAGCATTTATGAGATGGATCGCAAAGTAGAGAACGCGAAGATCACCATCGAGGGGCCCTCCATCTCCTACCCCCTGGTGCTCAAGGTCATCGAGGAGATGGGAGGTGCAGTTCACTCGATTGATGAAGTCGTGGCCGGCAGCGCCATCATTGACGATGCTGTCACGCTCCAAGATTGACTCTCGCCTCCAGATGCGAAACTTGTGGCAACGTATTCGGGAATATAGCAAGCTGGCCGGCACCGGCGAGATCGCCCGACGTTATTTTGCGATGAACGCTTTTGATGGCGTCTTGACCATCATTGGCGTATTGATGGGGAGCATGACTGCGGGCGTCGAAGCGCCCCAGATTGTTCTGACCACGGGATTATCTACCTGCATCGCGATGGGGATTTCGGGATTGTGGGGGGCCTACCTGACGGAGACGGCCGAACGAAAGCGAGAACTGGCTGAATTAAGCCGCCAAACCCTGACCGATCTCCATCACACCCGCATTGGCCGGGCGTCCAGGTTGGCCGTGATCGTCGTGGCGCTGGTGGACGGCTTCTCCCCCTTCCTGGCCGCGTTGGTCACTTTGATCCCTTTCTTTGCTGCTGGATTGTTCCCCGCTATCCGTTGGGCTTACTACACGTCCCTGGGGCTGGCGTTGTTGACGCTATTTGGCCTGGGTGCTTTCCTGGGACACATATCACGTGAAAACTTGATCGTCTATGGATTCAAGACCGTCATCGCAGGTGTTGTTTCTATTTTGATCAGTTTTTTGCTGGGTGATTGATTTTAAGTAATGAGAGAGTTACACGCTTTGACAGAAGTGGCGAAAGCCCTCACCGTCCATCTCGAACTTCCGGAACTGCTCGAAACGGTGATGGACAGAATTGACGAAGTGCTCGATCCAGCCGAGTTTGGGTTGGTATTGCTCTTGGGGTTGTTGCTCTGCCGGGGGTTGCGTATTGTTTTCGCCGCCAGAAGGACTTGTTGACGGATTGCCATTTACATTCGAGTTAGCGCCACCATCTGTCACACAGCGGACATAGTTGTCAACTCGGATGGCATCACCTTGAGGACCATGCCCGGTGGGCCAATCGGAGGCGCTGCCCGTCTTTGGATCACTACGCTGAGCGCCAGCGCCATGAA
>JAAEPA010000890.1 GCA_024222475.1 Gammaproteobacteria bacterium
CTGTTCTTATGCCAATGACCGACCCGTCTGTTAATGTTGAGCAACCGACGATTTTCCAGAAACTTTTAGAACCCGTAGAAACCTTTGTCAAGGAGCAGAATCAACGACTGCACAAACCTCGCAATCAAAAGTACGCGTATGATGATTTTTTTCGGCTGTTGATTTTCTACTTCGCGAATGGCACGGCGAGTCTGAGGCTGCTTATTAACGCGCGGTTGAATACCGGTCTTCTGGCCCCGGAATTAGGGTTGCGTAAGGTACCCTACAGCACCTGTCAAGACGCCTTCGAACGCTTTCCCCCACGCCTGTTTCAAGCCGTGTTCCAGCATTTGTTATCCAACGTCTCGTTCAAGGCGGTTCCTGAACTGGCGGCCTTGGGTACCTTGCATTGTATTGATGGCTCGCTGTTTCCGGTCATCAGCTCCATGCTGTGGGCCGAGTACACCACCAAACATCAGGCGCTGAAACTGCATCTGTGTTTTGATCTCAACCGGATGATTCCGATCGAATTTTTGGTAGGTAGTGGCAACTCC
>JAAEPA010000891.1 GCA_024222475.1 Gammaproteobacteria bacterium
TGGGGAACAGTCTTGATTTCCTCGACATCCAGGATTCGGAGATTGGCTTGCCATCGATGATATTCAAACAGCGGATCATGGTCCGTGCTAAGGTAGTTCGGGATGCCCATCCCTGAAATCGCTTTATTGAACATTCGACATAGCGCAGTGCCATCGACATCACCGGCGTGTACACCAAAGCCTATTAGGCGCCGGGTGAACTGATCCATGACAACCAGCACCCAGTGGCTCTTCAACATGATGGATTCGCATCGAAACAGGTCGACACTCCAGAGGCTGTCCTTCATGTGTCCAATAAAGGTTAACCAAGAAGGCCCACTGCCACCAGGTTCTGGCCGGTAGTGCTTTGCGAGGACTCGCCTCACCACGTCCTTATCGATTTCGATACCGAATGTTTTGGTGATCTGTTGCGCGATTCGGGGGCACCCAAACCGTGGATTCCTTTGTTTCATTTCAACGATGACCTGGACAAGCTCCAGTGATGGTCCTTTTGGCCCGGGTTTGCCTTTTCTGCGGGGTGAAAACAGCAGCCGATATTTACGCTTCTTGAGCGCTTCGTGGAATCTCAGTGGTGTTGATGGTTTGATGACCACCGCAGCTCGCAGAATTTGGTGTGGACTGAGAAACAGCGACCAGAAGCCAAGCAGGAATCGGTCAAGTGCTGAAAGATTTGGTGCGCGTTGCCGAGAGCGATTGAGTACCAGAAGTTGCTGTTTCAGGAGAAGGCTGTCAGCGACAACGGCTTTTACGCCGCCGGGTCCCATGAGTTTGGCGAGGGTGGCCATCAGATGTATGAGGAGCACGATCAGATCCTTCATGAGGAAACATGAGTAGGGCAGATCGCTATCAGGTGCAAGGTATCTCAAGCGCCTGTTTTAACATGAGAAGTTATGATTCGCCAGGGACAGCTCGGCCATTGGTGCGAGCGCTATGATCGGTCGCTCCAACGTGTCCCAAAATCCTTTGCTTTTGTTCATACGAGATAGCATATCGCGCAGTGTCTATCATGCAAGTGCTCCTTGACCTAGTTTTAATTGCGGTGTATGAGAATGATAGACACCTGTGCGGCTGGCACCTGAGGAGACCAATATGAAGAAACCAAACATCGACGAGATGTGGAACCCGAACACCAAAGAATTAGTGGCTCGAGCGGGGCTCGACATCCACGACATCCTTTCAACCTACTTGACCTTTCGTATTCGAACCATTGAAGGCCAGGAAGCGATAGTAAGCCCGCCCATAAACGGCCGTTTTGCGACCGTTATCGCCCATGATGAGAATATACTATATGTATATCTCACGACCACGCGTATACCGGTCGGCAGGTCCCACGGAACCATGGACAATCTCGAGTATGACGACAGGACCGGGGAGTGGGGTGCGACGATATCAGTGCCCAGTTCGGGATCCGACAGAGAATTGCCGTGCAAGGTAGAGGTACTCAGAAAATGGGTGAAAAATTAGGTCATACGATGCATCAAATCGGACCGGGTTCCGGTACATTGATCTTCACGAGGCATTCGATATGTACGCCTCGAATGTGCCTCTAAAGGAATTGTTTGTCGGGCACTATTCTCCTTCCGCCAACAAAGTAGTAGCGAAGTATCTTGCCGACTATTTCAACAAAAATCGTCTTGCTTCACGCTATCTGGAGTAGGAAATCGTCCCAGCGTCAAGGGACATCCTGCGTCCACCAAAAATCCTGGGGTGGATGAGAGTCGACTCACAGCTTCCCAAGCTCATGGCCTACCTCAAGCCGATAGCGCGGTAAGCTGGAACCTCGAAAAGCGGACATTCACATCAGAAGCTCGAATGGCCGGAATTGTTAAGGGTTGTCAGATGCCTGCCCCCAGCAGCGGGCCTGTCAGTGCCCACGAGCGCTCAGCGGGCAGGCGTCTGATAAGCCTCGAGGGAGGAAACCGCGGGATGACGCAGCGGGGTTAAGTAGGTGGTAGATCTATGGGGATTAGAATCCAAACTCTTGGGCACAGGTTGGCAAAA
>JAAEPA010000892.1 GCA_024222475.1 Gammaproteobacteria bacterium
AAAGCGCGGGGGTCGATGTGATCTTCCGTCTATCACGACGTGCCGGAAAGGACATCGAAGTTTTCATGGACAGCAACGAGACCGAAAACAGGATCACTATTGAAATAGCGCCGACACGTCAACAGGCGATGCTGGAAAAACACCCGGATATAGAATTCCGCCCCCTATCGCTTCGTTTAATCAAGTATGTGTTCGATGCAACGACCTATACCCTGGGCACGACATTGCTCGACGGGGATCGATATCGAAAGGCGGCATTCCCCGATCTGTACCACGCGCGCTGGGGTATTGAGGAGTTGTATAAGGTCTCCAAGCGGTTGGTTGGTGTGGACGACTTCCATGCCCAGAGCGAACGTGGCGTGAAACAGGAACTGTTTGCCCATTTTGTGTTGTTGACGCTGAATCGAATCCTGGCCAATCACACCGAGGCGGGATTGAATGCCGACAGGGAACACCAGGCGGGTGCGCCGCGCTTTCAGGTGAACATAAAAAATGCGCTGGTGACGATGGCGCGATCTCTAGAGGCGCTGTTCCTTCGGCAAACACGGCTGACTTGTGATACGTTGAACAGCATGATCAATGCCATCGGCTTCTGCCGGCAAAAAACACGCCCCGGCAGGAAGCACCCAAGGATCTCGATGAAACCTGTTGGAAAATGGCGTGCATCCAATGCCTAGTCGACAGCACGAATCACGCCGGGTACAGAATTCGGTCAACCAGCGCGTTTTTTTAAAAAATGACTCCATTCCCTTAAGTGAATGGGTGCTTTTCTTAAGTGAATGCCATTGGGATTGAGGGGGATTTGTTTGCCAGGCATGATAGGTATCGGCAATGTTGCGAATGTCCTCAGGTTTAAAGTCACGCAGCACCCGATCTTTCATGTAGCCCATATTACGGGCATCGATAAACAGCACTTCACCGCTTCTGTCTCGAAAACCTGGATTCCCGCCTGCGCGGGAATGACGAGTAGAAGGTACGGTTGAATGACGGGTTCCTTTTTTGTTCTTGGTAAGAAACCAGATGCAGGCGGGGATCTGTGTGTTGGTAAACAGTTGGCCGGGCAGCGCGACCATGCATTCGACGATATCGTTCTCCAGCAGGTTTTTGCGGATTTCACCTTCGCCGTTGGTGTTGGAACTCATGGAACCGTTGGCGAGCAGCAGGGCCAGGCTGCCGTTGGGTGCCAGGTGGTAGAGCATGTGTTGCATCCAGGCGAAGTTGGCGTTGTTCTTCGGCGGGGTGCCGTGTTGCCAGCGGGGGTCGCCTTCGAGTTTGGCGTCCCACCATTGCTTCATGTTGAAGGGCGGGTTGGCCATGACGTAGTCGGCGCGTAGGTCCGGGTGTTTGTCGTTGGTGAAGCTGTTGGCCGGTTCTTTGCCGAAGTTGAAGTCGATGCCACGGATGGCCATGTTCATGGCGGCCAGGCGCCAGGTGGTGGGGTTAGATTCCTGACCATAGACGGAGATATTGCCTGTCTGCGTGCCACGCACAGGCAGGCCCAGCTTGCCCTGGTGTTCTTCGATGAAGCTTTCGCTTTGTACGAAAAAGCCACCGGAGCCCATGGCGGGGTCGTAGACACGGCCTTTGTAGGGTTGCAGCATTTCGACGATGAGGGTGACGATGGCCTTGGGAGTGTAATACTGGCCGCCCTTTTTGCCTTCGGCCAGGGCGAACTGGCCGAGGAAGTATTCGTACACGTGGCCGAGGATGTCTTTGGCACCTAGGGTCGCATGGTGGAACGGGATAGTGGCGACCAGGTCGATGAGCTCGCCGAGTTTGGCCGCGTCCAGTTCCAGGCTGGCGTAGGTTTTGTTGAGCACACCCTTGAGCTTGGGGTTTTCCTTTTCGATGGCATCCAGTGCATCGTCGATCAGGCGGCCGACTGAGGTGATTTTGTATTTAGTCTTCTTGCCATTCTTGATGGTGATCTCGGTGCCGATGGGTAACTTGGCATTGTCTTGCAGGGTTTTCCAGCGGGCCAGCTCCGGCACCCAGAAGACGTTTTTCTCGGTGTAGTAGTCGCGGATTTCCAGTTCTTCCTGGATGAGGGCTTCGTCAACACCCAGGTAGTAGTCGTGGTCTTTGTCGCGGAAGTGGGCTTCCAGTTCTTTGCGGCGTTCTGCGAAGGCGTCGCTGACGTATTTGACGAAGATGAGGCCGAGCACGGCGTGTTTGTAGACGGCGGCGTCAAGGTTGGAACGCAGCTTGTCGGCAGATAACCAGAGTTTCTTATCGAGGCTATTGAGGAATTGTTGTTCGGTTTGCTCCATTTGGATCGGTCTCAATCGTTGGTTCGAAGTTCTATGTGGATAGCATCACTGGTAGCGAATATTCCATTTGCTCATACACCGCAATGGATTTTCGTCTTTTTTTTTAAAAATTGCGATATATAATTGTAAAGATGATATCTGCATTTTGATCGTCCCCTCCTGGTAGATACAAAGCACTTCCTCATCCGTAAACGACAGTTCAGCATGGGTAATGAAACGTTGGAAGTATACCCACAGACGGCGTTGATGCTGCTTTCAAAGTTAGAGGTAAAGCGATAGTAACTGTGATTCCCAGTCCACTGTGTTTTGTCTTTAGGGTGATGGTTGAATAGTCGTGTATTTTTTTTACCATCGCGCAGTGGGCTGGCTATGATAATGGCTGGTTATAGATTAGCCATGAATTCGCATCACTAGCGTTTTGGAGCCGTTTATGAAATATTCTGGTTAGGTGATCGTAGCGAACGAAAAATATTTCTCAATCCAGGGCCCTTTCGCTTCAACGACTATTCAATCAGACAGCTTTTTAGCAATAAAAATGAAATTCATCGTTCTTAGACTTTGTGGGTGGGTGGCGTGTGCCGTGATGGGTTTGCCCGCGATGGCTGGGGATGGCGTAGCAGGAAAGTTATCGGTGTTCGTTAGTATCCTGCCACAAAAATATTTTGTTGAGCAGGTCGGGGGCGACCATGTCATGGTGTCGGTCATGGTGAGCCCGGGACACGGACCGGTGACCTACGAGCCGACCCCAAGGCAGTTGGTTAAACTGGGTGAGGCTCGACTCTATTTTAAGATAGGAATGCCGTTTGAGCGGAGTTGGTTGAGCCGGGTAGAGTCTACCTATTCTCATCTCGGGATCATCGATACCCGCAGGGGAATCCATTTACGCAGCATGGACGGACATCATCATGGGGGGGAGGTAGGGGGGATAGCCTACCAGAAAGACCCTCATATTTGGACCAATCCACGGTTGGTAATCGTTCAGGCCGCTAATGTAAGGGATGCTCTGATCGCTGTGGATCCTCTGCATCGCAGCGATTACGAGTCAAACT
>JAAEPA010000893.1 GCA_024222475.1 Gammaproteobacteria bacterium
ATAGGTCTCTTGATTCGGGTGTTTTATATCATCAAGTAAGCCATCTGATTGAAGATGGAAAATTACCTCTTCGAAGGAAATTCCTCTTTCTTCAATAAGTTGCTGATTTTTATCTGGATCCCAATCGAATTGCTTCATGATATGGGATTATAGCCGAATGTGTGCCTTTTGGCATCAATTTCAAGTGACCGCTAACGAATGAGATGGACTCCCCCTATCTATACGGCATCGCAATGTGCCACAGTGGGGTTGTAGAAAATCCACTTAACGATAGGAGAAGTCCACATGAATATTACAACGATTGGCATCGATTTGGCGAAGACGAATTTCAGTTTAGCAGGTAGCGATAAGCACCAGAAGATTACCCTGCGAAAGTCTTTGACCCGTAACAAGCTGCTGCCCTTCATCGCGCAATGTCCTCCTTGCCTAATTGGTCTCGAAGCCTGTAGCGGCGCCCACTACTGGGCCCGGGAATTCGAAAAACTCGGCCACCAGGTTCGAATCATTGCGGTCAAGTTCATCGAACCATACCGCAAAGGCGGCAAGAATGACAACAACGATGCCGAGGCGATCTGCGAAGCCGTCAGACGTCCGAATATCTGGTTTGTGCCGGTGAAGTCGGCCGATCAGCAGGCGGCGCTTTGCGTGCATCGAGTGCGCCAGGGCGTGGTGCGTGATCGCACCGCCTGGATCAACCAGTTGCGCGGTCTGCTCTCGGAGTTTGGCATAGTAATACCGAAGGGCCGCTATGCCGTTCAGTCGGCCATACCCGCTATCCTCGGGGATGAGGACAATGGTTTACCGCCGCTGGCCAGAGAAATGATTCATGACCTGTGGCTATCCATTCAGCAAGCTAACGAACAGATCCTGAGTTACGATCGAGCGCTAGCGCGATTGTCGAAGGAAGATGAAACCGCCAAACGGTTGCTGACGATCCCGGAGGTTGGGGAACAGACCGCCACGGGTGTCGTTGCCAGTGTGCCGGATCCAGGGTTGTTCAAGAATAGTCGGCAGTTTGCGGCATGGCTTGGACTGGTGCCAAGGCAATACACGACGGGCGGCAAGATACGCCTGGGACGAATTACAAAACGCGGGGACAAATACTTGCGCACCTGCCTGGTTCATGGCGCCAGGGCGGTGATCGCCAATCTCGGTGACAAA
>JAAEPA010000894.1 GCA_024222475.1 Gammaproteobacteria bacterium
CGTCATGAAAATGGCCATTCCAAGAGCAAATGACCACTAAAAACAGTCAAATAATCAATAACTTAGGACTGCTCGCTCGCGCTGCGGCCAAATTTGTCAGCCTCGCCTCCGGATTCACCGGCAAGATAGAACTTGAACGGGGCCAGCGCAAAGTCAATGGTAAAAGCATTATGGGCGTGATGATGCTGGCCGCCAGCCAAGGCACAACCGTAACTCTTTACGCCAAAGGCAATGACGAAAACGAAGCCATAAGCCGCTTGGAAAACCTAGTAAACAACAAATTTGGAGAGGAATGTTGATGAGCGTTTGGAATCCATAGGAGGCTGTCCGAGAATGACGACCGTAGCGAGAGCAAGGCCGACTCATTCTCGGACAACCTCCTGGCGTTCTATCAATTTACTTATCACATCGATAGAAGGCTATGACGTCCACGCACTTCCTTCCAGGACAATGCGAATAAAGAATGAGTTTCTCAACCGCTTCCTGTCAAACCCCTGATTAAGGCAGCCACGGCATGAGTCTTCTACTGACCGGCATCGGCGTCTCGCATGGCATAGCGATAGGAAAGGTTCATCTGCTGCAACGGGGCGAACCCGACGTCTTCGAATACTCCATCCCCTCCGAGCTCATTGATAAGGAAATCCAACGATTTCGTAAATCACTAACCCTGGCCAAGGAACAGCTTCGGGAAATACGGCACACCATTCCCAATAACGCCCCCACGGATGTCGCCGAATTCATGGATACTCATCTGTTGATGCTTGATGATCAGTTGCTCTCCAAAGTTCCGGAACATTTGATTCAGCAGTGTCAATGCAATGCCGAGTGGGCCTTAAAACTGCAGCGAGACGAACTGGTAGCCGTTTTCGACCAAATGAAGGATCCCTATCTGCGCACCCGACGCAATGATATCGATCATGTCATTCATCGAGTACAGCGGATATTACTCAATCAGAAAACCCAGCACCCGTTTAGCTCGAACGTAAAAAAACGCATTATCGTGGCTGACGATCTGAGTCCAGCCGACACAGTGATGCTTCAGAATCAACATATTGCGGGCTTCATCACTGAATCGGGTGGTCCCTTATCTCACACCGCTATCCTGGCGCGCGGACTAGGTATACCCGCCGTAGTAGGAATTCACAGTGCCCTTGAGCTGCTGCGCAACGACGAGCGGATTATCATCGATGCGGATCTGGGCATGGTGGTGGCCGAGGCCGATAAGATAACCCTTAAGACCTATCGTCAGCGCCAAAAGGACCAGCGCGATTATCGCAAGAGTCTTATCTCATTACGCGACATTCCAGCAATAACGCAGGATGGCCGACCCATCGGCTTACAGGCCAATATCGAGATCAAAGAGGACATCCGCGCCCTCAAACAGGTGGGAGCCAATGGAGTAGGCCTGTACCGAACTGAATTCATGTTTTTGGAACGCGAACAACCTGCCGGGGAAGAAGAACAACTGTACAACTACCGGAAGGTGATCCGGGCCTTAAAAGGAAAGTCTCTGACTATCCGTACCGTAGACCTTGGCGCTGACAAGGAGCTTCCCAGCTACTATGCTACCGAAATACCGACGCTGAATCCGGCCTTGGGGCTGAGAGCCATCCGCCGCAGCCTCAAGGACATCGGCCGGTTCAAGGAGCAATTGCGAGCCATCCTTAGGGCTTCGGCCTATGGGCCGGTACGGATCATGTTCCCCATGCTAACCACCCTTGAGGAACTGCGCCAGGTCCTGCAATTACTCGAGGATGCTAAAAACGAACTTCGCAAAGAAAAGCGCCGCTTCGACGACAACATGGCAGTGGGCTCGATGATCGAGGTCCCGGCAGCGGCCTTATCCGCCTATGCCTTTGCCAAAAAAGTAGATTTTCTATCGATCGGAACCAATGATCTGATTCAATACACCCTGGCGATAGACCGTATCGATGAGGAGATCAACTATCTCTACGACCCCTTGCATCCTGCGGTGCTCAAGCTGATCCACATGACCTTACAGGCTGGCCGTCAAGCCGATATATCGGTATCCATGTGCGGTGAAATGGCCGGCGATGTGCGCTATACAAGATTGCTACTGGGCATGGGCCTGCGAGAATTCAGCACGCCGCCAGCTACCCTTCTCGAGGTCAAACAAACAATCATCGCCAGCGACGTCAATAGCCTGGAAAGCCAATGTAAACGCATTTTAGCCTGCCAGGAATCGGAACGCATTGCCACAATGGTGCAAAAATTGAACCAGTAGGGTATCTACGCCCGCGGCAAGGTCACCCCCCGCTGGCCCTGATATTTCCCCCCGCGATCCTTGTAGGAGGTTTCACACACCTCATCGGACTCCAGAAACAGCATCTGAGCAATCCCTTCATTAGCATAAACCTTGGCGGGCAATGGCGTTGTGTTGGAGAATTCTAAAGTCACATGCCCTTCCCACTCGGGTTCCAGCGGTGTTACGTTAACGATGATACCGCATCGGGCATAGGTCGATTTACCCAGACAGATGGTCAGCACTTTGCGTGGAATGCGAAAATACTCGACCGTACTGGCCAGCGCAAATGAATTTGGAGGAATAATACATACATCCGAGACCACATCGACAAAACTTCCCTTGTCAAACCCTTTGGGATCGACAATGGCCGAATTGATGTTGGTAAAGATTTTAAATTCATTAGAACAGCGCGCATCGTAACCATAGCTGGAGGTGCCGTAAGACACGATACGCCCCTGCTCGGAGTCGCGCACCTGATTGGCCTCGAACGGTTCGATCATTCCATGCTCCAAGACCATACGACGTATCCAGCTATCGGATTTAATACTCACTCTCTAGACATCCCCTCAAGGTTTTATACTCAAACCACCGTGGCCCTACCTTCGCCAAGGCCACAGACCAACGATAGTTTGCGGAACCCGCCCTGCTCCACCGAACAACTGTTTTCAACCCGGATGTTTCATAAATTACACACGCCTTCGCTTGATCCTTGCTTCCACAAGGAATTTTTCTCAGTCGGCCGTAATCGTGGATACGCCGCTCCCTCGAAAAATCCCTTGTGAAAACAAATCTCTACGCGATCATCGCGCAAATTTATGAAATATCCGGGTTAATTGTTCTGAATGACGATCTTCGGAAACTTGGCGCTGAAATCCTTGCTGCGGGCCGCCAGTTTCCCGGCGGTCTTGCGAGCAATTTCCCGGTAGATCTCAGCAATCCGGCTGTCCGGCATGGCCACCATCGAGGGCTCTCCGCCGTCGGTCTGTTCTCGGATTCGAATGTCCAGGGGCAGGTGGCCCAAGACCTCAACTCCCGATTCCTCGGCTAAGCGCTCTGCTCCACCAGCACCGAAGATATGCTCTTCGTGGCCACATTTGCTGCAGATATGCAGGCTCATGTTTTCCACCACACCCAGCACCGGAACCTCCACCTTTTCGAACATCTTTAGCCCCTTGCGCGCATCCAGCAGGGCGATATCCTGGGGGGTGGTAACAATGACCGCGCCGCTGACTGGAATCTTTTGCGCCAAGGTCAATTGCACATCACCGGTTCCCGGCGGCAGATCAACGATCAGGTAATCCAGGTTACGCCAGCGGGTATCGTTGAGCAATTGCTCCAATGCCTGAGTCACCATGGGTCCACGCCAGATCATGGGCGTCTGTTCGTCGATCAGGAATCCAATCGACATGGCCTGCAAACCGTGTCCTTCCATCGGCTCCAAGCTTTTGCCGTCAGCAGACTGAGGCTGCCCGGATATCCCCAACATGCGTGGTTGACTGGGCCCGTAGATGTCGGCATCCAGCAGCCCGACAATCGCCCCTTCGGCCGACAGCGCAAGCGCCAGGTTCACCGCGGTAGTGGATTTACCGACGCCGCCCTTGCCGGAAGCCACGGCGATAACATTTTTGATATTCTCCATTGGTTTAAGGCTTTTTTGTACCGAATGGGCCTTGATCTTCCATCCAACATCCACCTCGGCCTGATTCACCCCATCGATACCCTGGAGGGTATCCCTGATCTGGCCGGCCAGCTGCTCCTTGAGACTCTTGGCAGGATAACCGAGCTCAACCTTCACTGAAACCTTGTCACCCTCGAGCTGGATATCCTTTACGGACTTGCTGGCGATCAGGTTCTTGCCTACATACGGGTCCTCAATCTCTTTAAGAGCGGATTCTACCCATTCTTTGGTCACATCTGACATCGTCGAAACTCCTCATGATAAACTCTTTGTCCCAGTGGCAGGACACATAAGTATCTAATTGTATAGCAAATCCTCTGCCCCAAAAACGTTACTTTGCAAAAGGGTTATCTAGACATGTTGATTTGACCGACCCAGCCCACAAACATGGCCCATAAAGACACAAGCTGATATGGTAAGGGGATATGAATAACCACTCGTAATGCATACCGGAACATGAACGAATCTGCGAACAAAATCTTAGTCACCAGCGCCCTGCCCTATGCCAACGGACCCATTCATCTCGGCCACCTGGTGGAATACATTCAGACTGATATTTGGGTCCGATTTCAGAAAATGCAAGACCATGACTGCATATACGTCTGTGCCGACGATGCCCATGGCACGCCGATCATGATCAAGGCGCGCGAGGAAGGGATACCGGCGCAGCAGTTGATCGAGCGCATCGGACAAGAGCATCAGCGAGACTTCGCGGATTTTCATATCGAATTCGACAACTACCACTCCACGCATTCCGATGAAAATCGTTACTATTCAGAATTAATCTACGCGCGCCTCAAACAATCCGGCCACATCGCCAGCCGCACGGTCATCGACCTGTACGATCCCGAACAGCAGATGTTTCTTCCGGACCGTTTCATCAAAGGGGAATGCCCCCATTGCGGTGCACAAGATCAGTATGGCGACTCCTGCGAGGAATGTGGCGCGACCTACACCCCCGCAGAATTGAAAAATGCGCGCTCGGCCATCAGCGGTGCTGCACCGGAAAAAAGGGAGAATTTGCACTATTTCTTCAGGCTCTCGAATTTCGAACCCATCCTGCGCGGCTGGGCCAGCGAGGGCCATGTCCAAAAGCAGATCGCCCGCAAGCTGGATGAATGGTTCAGCACCGGCCTTCGCGAATGGGACATCTCTCGCGACGCGCCCTACTGGGGTTTCGAGATCCCCGATGCCCCGGGCAAATACTTCTACGTGTGGCTGGATGCGCCCATCGGCTACATGGCCAGCTACCGGCAATACTGCGATAGAAAGGGACTGGATTTTGACGCGATCTGGGGACCGGAAAGCCAGGCGGAACTCTACCACTTTATCGGCAAGGACATCGCCTACTTCCACACCCTGTTCTGGCCGGCCATGTTGCATGGCGCTGGGTTCCGCAAACCTACGGCGGTCTACTGTCATGGATTTCTGACCGTGGATGGACAGAAAATGTCAAAGTCCCGGGGCACCTTCATCAAGGCCCGGACCTATCTCGATCACCTAAACCCGGAATATCTACGCTATTACTTTGCCGCCAAACTGGGCTCGGGGATCGATGACATCGACCTCAATCTCGAGGACTTCATGCGGCGCGTCAACAGCGACCTGGTGGGAAAAGTCGTCAATATCGCCAGCCGCTGCGCCGGATTCATCAACAAGCGCTACGCGGGACAGCTCGCTGAAGAAATAGACGAACCCGAATTCTACCGGGAATTCACGCAGGCCGCTAAAGGCATCAGCAAGCACTATCAGGGCCGGGAATTTGGCCATGCCATGCGCGAGATCATGACCTTGGCCGATCGCGCCAATCAGTATATCGATGAGCAAAAACCCTGGGTGCTCGCCAAACAACAGGGACAGGAAGAACACTTACAGCAAGTATGTTCCATAGGCCTTAACCTGTTTCGTATCCTGGTAAACTTTCTCAAACCGGTACTCCCCGAATTGGCTAACAAATCCGAGCAATTTCTGAACATAGCCCCACTGCACTGGAATGATGGTCAAAACCCATTGATCGGACATACGATCAACAAATTCAAACCCCTCATGACCCGGGTAGAACGCAAAGCCATCGACGCCATGATCGAAGATTCCAGCAAACATCTTGCCCCGACCGCAAACGAGCCCGGAGCAAACGGCCCACTGGACCAAGCCCCCATTGGCAAAACTATAAGCTTCGAAGACTTCACCAAGCTGGACCTGCGCATCGCCAGGATCGAAAAGGCAGAATATGTCAGCGGTGCCGACAAGCTCTTGAGATTAACGCTCGATTTGGGCGGGGAGAAACGCAATGTCTTCGCCGGGATCAAGGCCGCTTACTCTGTCGAAGACCTGGAGGGCCGCCTCACCGTCATGGTCGCCAACCTGGCCCCTAGAAAAATGCGCTTTGGCACCTCGGAAGGTATGGTGCTGGCCGCCGGCCCGGGCGACAAGGACATCTTTTTATTAAAGCCTGATGAGGGTGCGGAACCCGGGATGCGAGTGAAGTAGATGTTTCAGATCAATCGTAAACGGGTCCTCGGATCTGCTGATCCATTTCACCCATATTCCAGACACGGGGGCAGGGTTTTCTGTCGTGCGGATAGCGGCAGTATGCTGTTGAGTCGGGCAACGGCAGCACTAAGCTATGAATTCATATCTTTCATTACGAAGTACCACGGACTTCCTCATCCAGCTCACCACTCTTTAATCGAGTCAAATATTCATCCAGCATACCCTTGACCTTGCCGCTGAACATATACAGGGCGATGAAGTTCGGAAAGGCCATCGCCAGAATCAACAGATCACTGAAATCCAGGATATTACCTGCATTGGTAACGGACGCAATGACGATAAAAACAATGAAGGTCACCTTGTAAATCAGGGAACCGCGTTCTCCAAAAATAAAGCTCCAGCAACGTTCACCGTAGTATGACCAGGAAATCATCGTACTGTAGGCAAACAGAACAACACAGATCGACAAAATTGCCGGGAACCATGAAATAACCGAGCCAAAGGCTACCGAGGTTAGCGCCGCTCCCCGGCTGCCCTCAACCAGTGCCGCATGTTCCGGTGCGTTATAGACGCCGGTAATGATAATGACCAGGGCGGTCATGGTGCAGATGACAACCGTATCAATAAAGGGTTCCAGCAGGGCAACAATTCCCTGGCGTACCGGATAGTGAGATTGTGCAGTCGCATGGGCAATGGCCGCCGACCCGATACCGGCTTCACTGGAAAATGCCGCACGTTTGAAACCCTGCACGATGACACCAATCAGTCCGCCGATACCAGCCTCCATACTGAAAGCTCCTTCGAGGATGGCACCAAATGCCGCTGGGACCAGCGGAAGATTACTCAGTAGGATCCAGAGTGCCGCCAGCAGGTAAACAATCACCATCGTCGGCACCAACGCCTCGGCAACATGTGCGATACGCTTGATGCCACCTATAATGACGATGCCGACCATTACCGCCATGATTACACCGAATAACCAGTCATATAAAACAAAAATCGGCATACTCTGCTGTACCGCAGTCAATGACTGGCTCACCTGAAAGGCGTTACCCGCGCCCAGGGAGCCACCAATCGCCAGCACACTGAACAACACGGCCAGTGCGTAGCCAAGCCTCGGCATCCCTTTTTCCGCGAAACCGCGCGATAAATATTCCATTGCACCACCCATCACGTGACCATCCGGACGTATTTCCCGATAGGTCTGCGCCAGAGTGGCCTCGGTAAATTTCGAGGTCATACCCAGTAAACCGGCAATGATCATCCAGAATGTTGCGCCCGGGCCACCAATCGATACTGCGATCGCAACCCCGGCGATATTCCCCAGTCCCACGGTTGCTGATAACGCCGTCGTCAGTGCCTGAAATGGTGTCACCTCACCCGCATCATCAGGACGCGCGTATTTACCTCGAATAATACGCACCGAGTGCCCCAGTAGCCGCAGGTTGATAAACCCCATTCGAGCCGTCAAAAACACTGCGCCAACAATCAACCAGGCCACAATAAACGGCATGCCAAATCCCACGTTGAAGAACAGCACATTGGCCAGTACACCATTCACCTCGCCAAAGAAGTCATCTATACCGTTAGCCCACAGTGGCAGGGAAAACATTGACAGCAGGACAAACCCGGCAAGCTGCATGATGTAGCGCAATAACGGCATAGTGATCCCCTGTTCTTTATTGGTGGTCATTAGTATCAAAACTGCTGCGATGGCACAAGCCGATGGCTTATTCCTTAGAGTGATATCAGCTTATCGCCGATTTATTATGGAGCGTAAGGGCCCTCCCAGCCCGTTGAAACTGACATGATATCAGCTGTTGCTGGGCAATGAGAACTTTGTTGCTCAACACAAAATGACGTAACAGACTAAGTTCTTATGGGATATATTAATAGCGCAGAGGCGAACGTTTACCCTGATGCTGATTGAATACGGGCAGCGCTATGAGATAAGAGACGAAGCGATGGCAAGAGCCTACTATTCCGAAACCTACACCTTGAAGGAGACTGGTGGGTACTTTGGGGTGCATGCGGTCACGGTAGAGTGTGCTGTCAGGAGACTTGAAAAACGGTAATGATGGAACTGACCCCTAACCTTCGGCGAATGCGCCCCAATCATCCTAGAAAATTCAGTACGATCAAGCCTCCCATCAAGTCCTGAGGTTAAATCTGTTTGCGCACGTCTACGTTGGTTGCCCTGGTCTACCCGAACGCCAGTGCCAGAGCAGCAAAGCAATACCTCGGGTGAATTGGTAGCAAACCTGCCTTACGACAGTAGCATGGACGCCATCACCTACGGCGCCATCGAAGGCCTGAAGTTACTGGCAAATATCGTGGCCATATTGATCGTATTGATCGCAGTGGTCAGTCTGGCTAATCAACTGCCGGGCCTTCTTCCCGATATATTTAACGAGCCACTCAGCCTGCAACGCGTACTTGGCTGGCTGCTTTCGCCCCTGGCTTGGCTGATGGGAATTCCGTGGCAGGACGCACAAACCGCAGGCGCACTGCTGGGTACCAAGACCATACTCAACGAGTTGATTGCCTATCTGGATCTTACCGCTCTGCCCACCGAATCGCTAACCGAGCATAGCCGACTGATTCTAATCTACGCGCTCTGCGGATTCGCTAATTTCGGAAGTCTGGGTACTATGATCGGCGGTATCGGCACCATGGTGCCGGAACGCCATAGCGAGATAGTCGGGCTTGGCCTGAAGTCCATAATCTCCGGAACCCTTGCCACCTGTCTGACCGGTACGGTGATCGGGATTATCAGCTGAGGAATTCAGCGTGTGAGAAACTTGATGCAAAGAGTTCTCAGGGACGCAGAATGGTATTGCCCAACACGTCAATGAGTTCGCGGGCATGGTATGCCTTACCCTCCTGCGAAGGCTGTTCGCCGGTGTAGAGCAATATGGTAATTGTTGACGTATATCGGGGTAGGGGTTTGAGAGTGGTCGCAGAAATCTCCTCCTCAACTCCTTGATCACCAAACCACAGATGGTGGTGTTCGAAATGGTGATGTCGGTAGGACTTAGCCTCGGAGGCATAGCCTGGTAGGCTCACATCCTGATCATTTTGGTCAAGTACCACGAACCTTTCCTCACCTTGCTCCAGGGTGATCTCAGCTGCACGGTAGAGGAGATATTGCTTTACTTTTTTGTTTCGGGTGAAAGAATTTGCGGTATAGGATACCTGGTAGTGATTGTCTGCGATTCGCTGATCGACGTATCCGGTTCCTTCCAAAGTGGGATGGTAAGGTGTCGGACCGGCACACCCAGCTGTTAACAAAATGATTAATGACACCTGCCAGAGGTGCGAACCGTTAAACATGGACAATCCCTTTGACATTTTCCACCGATCTCGAGCCTCATAGTGTGCCATAAATCTGACGGAATAACAGTTCGTATATCACTGACAAGACCATCCTGAAGGCAGTATATAAATAAGCGCATATCTTGACCCACAGCCAATTATAGACGCGTCAAATCACTGGCAGGCATCCCAACCAAGGGTGACAAGGCGGGAAAATAAGTGACGGTTTTTTGGCACTTCTGCTCACGTTTCTCCACTGCGTCGCTTATCCACAAGATTTTTTTGGTTAGCCTATTCGTTAAACAGAATCTCAGCATTACATGCTACTAGCCATCGATTATTACTCACCATGCAGCGTGCTAACTTCCACTCAACACTTTCAGAAACCTAAGCCAAGGCTTACGGGCTGCCTGCCCCTTAACAATCTAACTTTTGCGGAACCCCCCCCGCTACGTGCCGCTTCAAGGCACGGATATAGATAGCGAATTTATAGCGATTTTCACTATATACTTCATGACTTCAAAACCCTGGCATAATGCGTGCATGACTCATACAAAGACGTCCGGATAGTTGGCCCTACCTACTTGAGAACAATAAAAACGGACACAGCAACACGTCTCGGACGAAGGTGAATTGCAATCGCGTAAACCCAATCGACGAGGCCATGAGATATGACTATATTTAATCAATATCTGTCCCGATACGATGACGCTAGAGAAGATGAGTACAGTCTAGAAGAATACCTGCAAATCTGTAAGGAGGACGTCTCCGCCTACGCAAGCGCCACCGAGCGCATGCTGTTGGCCATCGGCAACCCCGAGCTGGTAGACACCCGTCATGACCCCCGCCTGAGCCGATTATTTTCCAACAAAATCATCAAGCGCTATCCCGCCTTCAAGGATTTCTACGGCATGGAGGAAACCATCGAGCAAATCGTTTCCTTTTTCCGTCATGCCTCTCAAGGGCTCGAAGAGAAAAAACAGATTCTCTATCTGCTGGGCCCAGTGGGCGGTGGAAAATCATCGTTGGCGGAAAAGCTCAAATCACTCATGGAAAAAAGTCCCTTCTACGCAATCAAGGGTTCGCCGATAAATGAATCCCCTCTCGGGCTGTTTTCCCCACATGAGGACGGCCCCATCCTCAAGGAGGATTACGGCATACCCGGCCGCTACCTCAGCGGCATCATGTCACCCTGGGCCATCAAGCGATTACATGAATTCAACGGTGACATCAGCCGCTTCAAGGTCGTCAAGCGTTGGCCCTCCGTGCTGGAGCAAATCGCGGTGGCCAAAACCGAGCCCGGCGATGAGAACAACCAGGACATTTCCTCCCTGGTAGGTAAGGTCGACATACGCAAACTCGAGCAGTTCTCCCAGAACGATAGCGACGCCTATTCCTTTTCAGGAGGGCTTTGTCTAGCCAATCAGGGACTGCTGGAGTTCGTTGAGATGTTCAAGGCACCCATCAAGGTGCTGCATCCGCTGTTGACCGCAACCCAGGAAGGCAATTTCATGGGTACCGAAGGGCTGTCGGCCATCCCCTTCGAAGGCATCATCCTAGCCCATTCCAACGAATCGGAATGGCTGGCCTTCAAGAACAACCGCAACAATGAAGCCTTCCTCGATCGAATTTATATCGTCAAGGTACCATACTGCCTGCGAGTCTCTGAGGAGGTAAAGATTTACGAGAAATTGTTGCGCAACAGCTCACTAGCCGACGCCCCGCGAGCACCTGATACCCTACAGATGATGGCACAGTTCGCCACCATGTCCCGGCTCAAGGAACCGGAAAATTCCAACATCTTCTCCAAAATGAGGGTCTACGACGGAGATAACCTCAAGGACGTCGACCCCAAGGCCAAGTCCTATCAGGAATATCGAGATTACGCCGGGGTGGACGAAGGCATGACCGGCCTGTCGACCCGCTTCGCGTTCAAGATCCTCTCCAAGGTGTTCAACTACGGTCACTCAGAGGTGGCCGCAAACCCCGTACATCTTCTGTACGTACTGGGGAGACAGATCGAGCAGGAACAATTTGCTCCCGAAACCGAAGAGAAATATCACTCTTATATCAAGGAATACTTAGCCACCCGCTACGCCGAATTCATCGGCAAAGAAATCCAGACGGCCTATCTGGAATCCTACTCCGAATACGGTCAAAACATCTTCGATCGTTATGTCACCTATGCCGATTACTGGATCCAGGACGAAGAGTATCGCGATCCGGATACCGGTGAGATATTCGATCGCTCCGCACTCAATGAAGAACTGGAGAAGATTGAAAAACCGGCCAAGATCAGCAACCCCAAGGACTTTCGCAACGAGATCGTCAATTTCGTGCTGCGGGCAAGGGCCAACAACGCCGGCAACAACCCCGCATGGACCAGCTATGAAAAACTGCGTGAAGTGATAGAGAAAAAGATGTTCTCCAACACTGAGGACCTGCTGCCGGTGATCTCATTCAACGCCAAGGCCTCCACCCAAGAACGTAAAAAACACCAGGCCTTCGTCGAACGGATGGTAGAAAAGGGCTACACGGAGAAGCAGGTTCGCCTGTTGTCAGAATGGTACTTGAGGGTGAGGAAATCATCTTAGGAATGAGTTTTCCGGTTACTTAGCACACCGCCTTTGCCGTATAGCTGCGTTGGAACAAGAAAGCCATAGTTAACACTATGCCTTACGTGTTCCGCCTTGCTCTACGACGAACTCTGAGTTCCAGAAAACCCATCCGTCATGGGTATAAACAATCTGATTGAGTAAAAGCACTAAAGCCAGGGGCGGGCTGATGATTGCCTATTCAGTCCTGCCCCGGATCCTGTGCCTTAACCCACAAACCTTCCTTTATGACCCAAATCATCGATAGAAGGCTCAACGGCAAGAAAAAAAGCGCTGTCAATCGACGGCGCTTCATCCGCCGCTTCAAGAGTCAAATCAAACAAAAGGTCTCCGAAGCCGTCAACGGTCGCAGCATCACCGACATCGACAAGGGTGAAAAGGTCAATATCCCTACCAAGGATATTTCCGAACCGCTGTTTGGCCATGGCTCGGGCGGGCATCGTGAAATTATTCAACCTGGAAACACCGATTTCATCACCGGTGACAAGATTCCCCGCCCACCCGGTTCCGGTTCGGGGAGGGGATCGAAGGCGAGCAATTCCGGCGAAGGTCTGGATAATTTCGTATTCGAGCTCTCGCGTGATGAGTTCCTGGAATTCTTTTTTGAAGACCTGGAACTCCCGGACATGATAAAGACCAAACTGACCACCGTCGTCGAACACAAATGGGTACGCGCCGGCTACAGTACCAACGGCATTCCCGCGAACATTAGCATCATACGCTCACTTAGAGGGGCCTTAGCTCGGCGCATCGCTATGCGTGCTCCAGCTACGCAGCGCTTACGCGAAGCGGAAGAAGAGCTTACCTTACTCAAATCAGATAATGACGAAGACGGCAGGATGCAGTCCAGAATCACTCTGCTGGAAGAGGAGATACGTCAGCTCAGACAACGCATTGACAATATTCCGTTCATCGATAGCTTTGACCTGCGCTACAACCACCGTATTAAACAACCCCAACCCAGCACTCAAGCGGTCATGTTCTGCCTCATGGATGTATCCGGCTCCATGCATCAAAAGCGCAAAGATATCGCTAAACGATTTTTCATTTTATTGTACCTATTTCTAACACGAACTTATGAACGCATCGAACTTGTGTTCATTCGCCACCATACTACGGCCAAAGAAGTCGACGAAAACGACTTTTTCTATTCCCGAGAAACAGGCGGCACGGTAGTTTCCAGTGCTCTGCAACTCATGCACGATATCATTCAGGATCGTTACCCAAGCGGTGAATGGAATATCTATGCCGCTCAGGCCTCCGACGGTGATAACTGGGAAGGCGATTCACCGCATTGTAGTGAAATTTTGGCCGACAAAATCCTACCGTATGTACAGTATTTCGCCTATATCGAGATCACCCCGGATAGACACCAGACCCTGTGGCGTGAATACGAAAAAGTTCAAAGTGTTTTCGGTAACTTTGCCATGCAGGAAATAGATGCACTGGCAAATATCTATCCAGTATTTCGTGAACTTTTTAGGAAGCAAACGGCATGAAAAAAAAGCTTCTCTCCGAGGGCTCGGATTGGACCTTCGAACTGATCCAACGCTACGACGTTGAGATAGCACGGATCGCCGCAGACTTTGGTCTGGACACCTATCCGAATCAGATCGAAATCATCAATGCCGAGCAAATGATGGACGCCTACTCCTCGGTGGGCATGCCGGTCGGTTATCATCACTGGTCGTACGGTAAGCAATTCCTGGCCGTGGAACAACAGTATCGACGTGGCCATATGGGCCTGGCCTACGAAATCGTTATCAATTCAAATCCCTGCATCGCATACCTGATGGAGGAAAACACCATAATGATGCAGGCCCTGGTTGTCGCCCATGCCGCCTATGGCCATAATTCATTTTTCAAAAATAATTATCTTTTCAAGACCTGGACTAATTCTGACGCCATCATCGACTATCTGTTGTTCGCCAAACATTATATCGCCGATTGTGAACGACGCTACGGAGAAGAACAGGTAGAGTTCATCCTTGACTCCTGCCATACCCTGATGAACTACGGCGTAGATCGTTATAAACGGCCACCTAGATTGTCTGTAAAGAGGGAAGAGGCTAGGCGTAAAGAGCGTGAAGAATATATGCAATCTCAGGTTAATGACCTTTGGCGAACCCTGCCCGCGCAAGGCAGGTTAGATATGCCACAACAGGAAGAATGTTTCCCCGCCGAACCGCAAGAAAACCTGCTTTATTTCATCGAAAAACATGCCCCGTTATTGAAACCCTGGCAACGCGAAATCGTGCGCATCGTGCGCAAGATCGCTCAGTATTTCTACCCTCAACGTCAGACCCAGGTGATGAATGAAGGCTGGGCAACCTTCTGGCACTATACCATTCTCAACCGAATGTACGACGAAGGTCTGGTTAGCGACGGTTTTATAATGGAGTTTCTGCAGACCCATACTAACGTTATATATCAACCCCCTTATAACAGCGATTACTACAACGGCATCAACCCCTATGCCTTAGGGTTCGCCATGATGAGTGACCTGCGACGCATCTGCGAGCATCCCACCGATGAGGACAAACACTGGTTTCCCAACTGTGCCGGCAGCGACTGGGCCCAGTGCCTGGATTTTGCCATGAAGAACTTCAAGGACGAGAGCTTTATCGCCCAGTACCTCTCTCCAAAGCTCATTCGAGACTTGAAGCTGTTTTCTATATTAGACGATGACACCAAGAGTAAATTAGAGATCACCGCCATCCATGATGAACAGGGCTATCGCTATATTCGCCAAGCACTCGCCGAGCAATACAACCTGGGCACCCGCGAACCCAATATCCAAATCTTCAAGGCCAACCGACATGGAGACCGCTCCCTAATCCTGCGTCACAACCGCCACAACCGCAGGCCTCTGGGCGAGTCCGCAGACGAGGTACTAAAACATGTCGCCCGACTGTGGGGCTTTAACGTCTACCTGGAAACCGAGCATGAAAACAATCGCGTTGAGTTGACGCACGAGTGTCGCGTTTAAGGAATGCGAATGATCGTTTGTATTCAAGGCGTGGCAACAGGTGCATAGCCCGGCTATGTCACTGTTGTCACAACACCGAATACGAGGGGACCGATCAATCTGCTTTACACTTTAAAGCGTGGTCAAAAGGGCTAGTCCCGCTCACATATCGGAGCTTGGTGCAGCAACGATCTGTTCTTCGGACTCTAACCCGGCTACAACCTCTACCTGCAAATCGTTTTTCATCCCCAGCTTGATGGCTTGCCGTACCAGCTCACCATCCACTACTTTCAACACATAGTGGCTACGGTCCGGTGCTTCCAGCACACTAAACCGAGGGATTACCAGCGCTTGCTTTTTGCTCGCAGTAGTAAAACGAACCTGAAGTCGATAGCCTACACCTAACCCCGCTGGCCTCTCGTTCAGAGCGATGATTACCCTGACCCTTTGTTGCTCCACACCCAGGGATGAGAGTTTAGTAAATCCTGCCGGTTCAACCCGTAGCACCTCACCGGAAATCGCACCTTCGAGACCGCCAGTGCTTAGCATTACCGGGGTACCCGCTTTTAATTTAAGCGCATCCTGGGTCAGCACCTCCGCCACCACCTCCAATTGATCAAGCTGCCCAAGGTTCAATAACGGCTGTCCAGCCGGCAACGGGCCCCCACCCTGTTCCAACCGTTGTAGAACCACGCCATCAATAGGCGATGTAATATTGGCCAACTTTATACGATGTTCAGCCAACGCCAAACGCGCCTGGGCCTGGATCAGCTGTTTGAAAACAAGCTCTTTCTCGATGTGCAGCAGTATTGGGATCATGTGCAGCAGTATTGGGGTCAGACTTTGGGTCAGACTTTGGCAGACTTTGGCAGACTTTGGTGGCAGACTTTGGGGTCAGACTCGAATTATTTCCGGTCAGACTTTGGGGTCATTGGGGTCGGGTCATTGGGGTCAGACTCGA
>JAAEPA010000895.1 GCA_024222475.1 Gammaproteobacteria bacterium
AGGCTCCTAGAGGAAAGAACCCTGGTCACCCCTCAGAGTCCTGCGGGGTGACAATTGGCTAAATAGCTATATTTTGATTAGATTCCAGATAGATCAGGCAATTTTTTGAGCCCTATCATGACCGCGCAACTTTGGAAGATCACCCCGCTGCAGGAGAAAATCAATCACCTGATCCACGCACTCATCCAAGGTAAGCCCACCGGTGTTGACCACCAGCTCAGCGTTGTCCGGTTCTTCATAGGGGGAAGAAATCCCGGTGAACGCCTTGATCTCTCCAGCGCGCGCCCGCTGGTATAAACCCTTAACATCACGCTCTTCACAAACCTCCAAAGAGGCCTTGCAGTAGATCTCGATAAAATCGTCTTCGGGTACGAGATTTCTGACCTTTTGCCGATCCGCTCTGAAGGGAGAGATGAATGCCGTTAAGGTAATCACACCGGACTCGATAAACAATTTGGCCATTTCTCCGATACGGCGAATATTCTCTTGCCGATCATCATCCGAGAATCCAAGATCGCTACACAGCCCATGACGAACATTATCGCCATCAAGCACGAAGGTTTTACAGTTCTGCTGATGTAGCCGTTCCTCCAAGGCATGGGCTAAGGTGGATTTTCCAGCACCGGACAGACCTGTGAACCATAAAATGACGGATTTATGACCATTTTTCTGTTCTCGCCTTTGACGAGTCACTGTCGCATGATGCCAGACCGTGTTAGAACTTTTTTGCCCTGTAGTCTTCATAATTTTCTCCTTCAACTATTCTCTAATATTTTTTTGCTACAAATCAACCTTTGAGAAACCTTTCAGACGTCATGCAACATACATCATGTACTCCAATTATATCCTTAAAGCCTCATATCTATATCCATGACAGAGGGATCTTCAAGTGTATAGAATACGTCCGTTTGGGCTCTGAAACCAATCATGAAATGCATAATCCATGCCGTCCCTAAAATCATGGGTGATATGGGCTACACGAGGCTAGGAGGCCGTCCGAGAATGGGCCAACCTACTACTGCAGACCAGCCTGGCTAGCCCTCGCTACGGTCGCCATTCTCGAACAGCCTCCTAGTGGTCTACCATCAATACTATGTTGGTAGACCACTAGACCCGGGTACTTCATGAATTCGCGTGAAGGACGCACAGTTTATGAATTATCCGGATCAAGGTTCAACCTAAAACCAACCCCCTAAACGACAGAATTGCCACCGCCACAAGCGAAGCAATGGTTAACGGTGTCCACCTCTCTCGCCGCTCAATGATCGATAATTCACAAGCATACAATACGACGACGAGCTTGATAACGAATATCCCTATCCATTTTTCATGGTGCTGGAAAGTCGAATACCCCAATGCCGCAAAAACCATGAACACCATTAAAAAATCCATGGCGGTAGTCTCAAACTCGAACTTCCGGCGTCGCGGGGAAAAACGAACCGCAACCGCAACACTGACAGCAATCATCGAAAAAACAGAAATCCTTACAGGACCGATCCAGGAATATATCAGCTGAGGATAGTCAAAATGCAAATAAATGATAAATGCCGCAACCAAGTATATCAGCGCTCGACGAACAATCGAGCGTGTCGTTTTATTAAAAAAGGGTTCAATCAGAAGCAATACAAACACCACTGCGGCTGCTAAACCAAAATCACGGGGTACATCGATCGCAATGATACTCCCAATGATCAGATACCCTGGGATCACGATATCCAGAAAACGCCGGGGAAAGATCACCAAAAATTGACATCTGGCATAGGATAGCGCCTGATCAAAGACCCCCTGGTCTGTAGCCTGGTAGATCTTCCAACCCGTTTTTTCAGCGATGTTCAACGGCACGAATAGTATCGCGCATACCAAGCCATAGACCGCCAAGATCATCCAATCATTTTCATACCGAAGCACTACCGCGGCCAATACGAACAAGGTCTGTACGGTATAGATGATGACCACCGATTCTTGATGTACAAAGCCCAACTCCAGCAGGCGATGATGCACATGATTCTTGGAGGCGCGGAACCAGTTTTTACCCTGCAGGATACGCTTTTTAAGAACGACTAGAATATCGATGATCGGTAGTCCTACAAGCAGTAGAACCATAGCGGGACTCAATGTCACATCGACCTTCTGAGTTAGTAATACAACCAGAAATCCCAAGGTATAGCCTAAAAACTGACTGCCTCCATCACCCATGAATACAGCAGCTGGATGCGTGTTATAACGCAAAAAACCCAAAGCTCCCCCGATGGTGGCTGCAGCGATGATGGTTGCGAAAAAGGCACCCGATTGAAAGCTTAGAAATGTGATCGCACTCAGACAGAGCAAGGACTCACCGGCGGCCAAACCGTCCAACCCATCTGAGTGGTTTAAGGCATTGATTACACCCATCATGGAAATTACCGTAAACGGGATGGCCACACTTTTCGGAAGTGTATCCGGGCCTAAGAAAGGCAGTGACGTAACATAGAGGTCGCCGTAGATCACTAGTGGGACTATCGCCACAAACTGGCCAATAAATTTGACGTAGTGACCGATTTCCTTACGATCATCCCAGGTACCAAAGATAGCGAGGATCAGAGCGCCTAAGATATAGGCATGAAAAATCCTGTCACCAGGGAGCAAGACGATAACCGGCACCAAAGCACCAAGCACAATTCCCCATCCCCCGACCCTGGGGATGGGGATCTGGTGAACCTTTCTTTCGCTCGGCTGATCCATCATCCCCAAGGCCGGGGCAAGCCTGACCATCAACGGTATAATGGCCAGGCTAATCGATGTCGCCGCGACTATTGTTATTAAATATTGCACTAATCAGCACCTACTGTCGTTGCTGTATTCGTTCTTTACCCACCCTATTTCATAACCGTTCACGACGTACGCGGAAATACCGTCATCCCGGCATCCAGCGCTAGGAAGAGGCAGCCATGTGGCTGGCGCACGGTTATTAAGATTACTATCCATAGCATTTGATTCCCGGCTATCCATGTCGGAATGACAATACCTGTGAACGGCTAGGAGCCTGTCGGACTTAGGACGACCTACTGCGGAAAAGCCGGATTTGGACAGATTTCCCGATCCTTTTCGTTACACGCTACGGCTATTCGCCTCAAACGATCGAAAAATCCGTCTCAAACCGTCTTTCCCTCGCTACGATCACCTAAGTCCGACAGACTCCTCGGCTATTTCATTAATGGTATCGCACCAGTTCACCGTTAGTAATTAATTTTACACTTCTACGTATATCGTAAATATGACGCAGTTCACTCAATATTGATGGACTTAAAAAAATCATTGTGGTGGTCTCGTCTAGTTTCTTTAGACAACGCCATACCCATGGCGAAGAAACATTGATGCCGGCTGTCGAATCATATCATGCGATCAATAGGGAAAGGGCTATGAAGATCAGCTCCAAACTCGTCGCCCATCGAGGTGACATGCGCTACCACCCTGAAAACACCCTCCCCGCGTTGCAATGCGCCATCGAGGCGGGTGCTCAACATATCGAGTTCGACATCCAGTATTCCCGTGATCTTGTTCCCATGCTGATTCACGACTTTACCCTCGAGCGCACCACGGGCCGGGCCGGCACAGTTGGAGACTATCCGGCCGCCGAACTCGAACAAATTCCCGTCCTCCCAGCCGAGCAATCCCTCCATAACTATGACGAGGTGGTAATCCCCACCCTCACCAAGACCATTGAACTACTCAACCAACATCCGAAAACGGCGAGTTTTGTCGAGCTCAAACGCCACAGCATGGAACAGTTCGGCATGCAGGAATGCGTCGATCGCGTGATCGCCACCCTAACCTCGGCACGCTTCAAATGGACCTTGATATCCTTTAACCAGGACGCCCTGAATTACGCAAAACACCACCATGGACGGCCCATCGGCTGGGCCTTACGCCACTATGATGATCAATCCCGAAACACTGCACACAAACTTAGACCTGAATTCCTTTTTTGTAACTACAAAAAGCTGCCACTGGATAAGAGTTCTTTATGGAAAGGGCCTTGGCGTTGGGTTGTATACGATTTGCAAGATCCAAAACTGGCCGTTTCTCTTATCAATCACGGTGTAGATATGATCGAGACCTGCTGTATCTCGGATATGCTTAGAACTCGGTATTTCGGTGCAATCAATACCAACAACAACGGCATCCGAAAGACAGCGCCCAGGCAATCTTCCCAGGATCGATGAACCGACCAGCAACCATGACGACCAATCGCTTCGACATCGTCGTCATCGGCGCGGGTATACACGGCGCCGGCATCGCCCAGGCAGCCACCGCGGCAGGTTACTCGGTACGGATACTGGAACAATACCCCCAACCGGCCAGGGGCACTTCATCGCGTTCCAGTAAACTGATCCACGGCGGATTAAGATATCTTGAAACAGGGCAGTTTCACTTGGTGATGGAATGCCTCAGAGAACGCCAAATCCTGCTGCACAATGCGCCGCAACTGGTGAAATTGAGGCCTTTTTACATCCCGGTGTATGACTGGAGCAAACATCAGCCTTGGATATTGAGAACCGGCCTTTCGCTTTATGCCCTGCTCGGCGGTCTAGGACCACAGATGAGATTCAAGACCCTTGATCGCCGGCAATGGCAACGCCTGGAGGGTCTGCGCACTGACAACCTGAGGGTAGTTTTTCAATACTATGATGCCCAGACCGATGATCGTGCATTGACCCATGCCGTGATGCACTCAGCCACCCGGATGGGGGCGGAACTCATTCTCGGCGCTACGGCGACGCGCATCGAATTGGGCGATACAGGCGGTCTTGTTCAGTTCAGCCGAACGGGAAAAATATCGGAATGCCATGCCAAAGTGATCGTTAATGCCGCAGGGCCCTGGGTAAACGACGTAGTGCAACGAGTATTACCTCACCAAAACCCCTACCCTTATGATCTCGTCCAGGGGACCCACATCATCGTTCCTGGTCGCTTGTATGCCGGAATTTATTATGTCGAAGCCCCTCAAGATGGGCGGGCGGTGTTTATCATGCCTTGGGGTGAAAACACCCTGGTCGGCACCACCGAATGTACATACACGGGTGCCCCGGACGCTATTAAACCTTCCAATACAGAGATTGAGTATCTACTGGAGGTGGTGCACCACTATTTCCCCCAAAAGACAGTTAAGCGTAACAATATCATCCATGTCTTCGCGGGTGCACGCGTCTTACCTAAAGGACGCAACGCTGCCTCAGCACGCCTGAGGGAGACCTCTCTGATCACCGACCGTGAACTGCAACCTCGGCTCATCAGCGTCATCGGTGGTAAACTCACGGCCTATAGGGCCACTGGGCAAAGAGTCATGACGGAGATCGCCTCTAGCCTTCCCCCAAGAACCCCTATTGCAAATACTAAACACATCCCCTTGGTTCCCAAACAATAGCAACCAGGCACCTAACCCGGATATTTCATAAATTTGCGCGATGATCGCGTAGAGATTTGTTTTCACAAGGGATTTTTCGAGGGAGCGGCGTATCCACGATTACGGCCGACTGAGAAAAATTCCTTGTGGAA
>JAAEPA010000896.1 GCA_024222475.1 Gammaproteobacteria bacterium
AAACGCCCTTTTCCCCAAAGTCGAGGGGTATCAAAGACAGTGAAATGGTCCTCGATGGTGCTATGGGACACCTTTTGAGCCACGGAGTCTCGGCAAATTCCACCTTCTACCGAGGTTTTTCCCAGAAAGAAAACAGATTTCCCGCCGGCAAACAAACCAGGGCCCTTACCACGACCGCGATGGTCGCCGTTTCTTGAATTGTGGCGGGGTTTGTACGGCGAATCAGTCGAATAGACCGCTTTGCGGTGGCACCCGGCTTGGCGGCAACACCACCGGTTCAGCCAATGCGGCCTTGTTATCTAGGTGGGTGAGTATCTTGTCGATAACCAGGGGGTCTTCGATACAGGCGCGCGCCGTACCTACCTGGCCGCCGGACTCGGCCTGTTCTTCGCCATGACCGCCGTGTACTGGTCCTCGCAGTTCATCCCCTCCGGCTGGATGTCGGTGCTGTTCGGTCTTGCGCCCATTGTAACCGGCCTGATGGCGACCTTCCTGCTGTCGGAGCGGGCGCTGGATGCGGCCCAGCTCGCCGGTATGCTGCTTGGGCTAGCCGGGCCGGCTATCATGCTGCTGGGCTCGCAGCATCGGGGTCCGCAGGCGGGGCGAACGCATTTAAATCCTCACGAAAATATGACTTTAGCTCGGTAATCATCATTCCATGCCGCCTTGCGGCGCTTTTTGGCGAGGCTCATAGAAGAGGTCTCACGTTCAAACAGGTTCATGCACAGGTGGCGAATGCTGGTCATAATCGCTGGACCATTACCTTTTCGGATACGGCTGGCGTCGTCGCCAAGAACGACTTCTAATCGCCAGTGCAGGGGATTCTCGACCCCCCAATGGCCACGCACTGCGTGGGCAAAGGGTCTTGCCTGCCCCGGGATGGAGTTAATGAAGTAACGCTGCTCAACGCTCCGCGTATCGCCTTGCAGACATTCACGTTCCACCATGCCGATGCTGCGTAAGCCTTTCCAGTTCCGGGGGGCGGGCAAGGTACAAAGCTCTTCGGTAATGTAATAGCGTCGTATCTCTAACCGGCCATGATCTTTATCTACCTCCTCCACATAATCGTGCACGACCCCCGCGAACTGCTTGGCCTGGGCTACGGTAAAAAAGTCCGCGACCGCATCATGGAGCGTATCCTGGTTGGCTTTGAGTCCCAATACGTAATCGCCTATCTGATCAATGATCTGTTCGGCAATCGCGCGTTGACAGCCCATCGCATCAATAGTCACGATGCACCCTTTGAGCTCCAGCAACCTCAGCAGTTTCGGTATCGCTGTGATTTCATTGGACTTCTCCTGCGTGGCCTGTTGCCCAAGCACCAGCCGGTTGTGACAGGCCCAGGCACTGACCATGTGCAGGGGATTGCGCTGGTGTTTGCGATCGCGCGAGCCCTTCGCCGTCTTGCCATCGATGGCGATCACCTCACCACCGGTTTCCTCTGTCACGGCACGAGTCCAACTCATGAAACATTCCCGGAATTTTTGCGGCGACAGCCTGCTCAGAACATAGGCGATACCATCGTGCGATGGCACGCCGTTGTTAAGTGCTACGTAGTTGCGCAACCAATCTATTTTTTCTTTGCCGAACTGTTCAATTGCCTCCCAACCATCGGCGCCACTGGCCACCGCGCAGACGGTCAAAACAATGACATCGATTAACCCATGAATTTTGTTACGATCAATTCGTGGATCTTCATAATGGGGTAAAATGCTCAATCAGGCCAGCTGTCACGAGTACCTCCTAAGGTCTTTTCTCGTGATAGTCTTCTATATCGCTGGTTTTATGCAAATTTAAATGCGTTCGCCCTGGGTCCGCAGGCCGTCTACGGTATCGTTGGCATGGTGTTTTCCGTGACAGCCTATTCGGCGAGTGCCGTGGCTGTGAGGCGCATCGGTGCAGACATCCCGGCGCTGGCGACCACCATCGGCGGGCTGCTGATCGGATCGGGTCAGAGGAGGCCAGATGGCTTCCGTCACCGGATCGGGTCAGAGGAGGCCCGATGGCCTCCGTCTGCCCACAGAACCGTGCGTACGGGTCCGTACACGGCTCCTCATGCAAGACTTATCCATTGACGAACATCAAACCAGTGTGCCAGCTGTTTGTCAGAACGAATGAGCTGTCCCATCTCTTTAATAAACCA
>JAAEPA010000897.1 GCA_024222475.1 Gammaproteobacteria bacterium
CATCGCTACGGGCAGAAGTTCGATGTCGTGGTGATCAACTTCCTGAATCGCAAGAATGCCGCGGATCAGCGCGTCTTTGAATTATTGTCCGAAAAATTCCATTTGTTCAACGGCGTCTTCGGTGCGTCGGACGAGGTGCTGGGTGCCCTCGAGTCCGGTGTCCATTTTGAAAAACGCATCAACGAAATTTATCAGTCCTGCCGGACACCGGAAGATATTGGTGAGGCATTCGACCAACTGCAACTGGAGCTGGATATTCAGATTCGGGAACAGCTGGAGGACACTCGTGCCAAGCTGATGGAAAATTTCGATGAAGAAGTCCACGCACGGTTAAAGTTCAACCGGGATGAAACCCTGGTTCAGGTTAATCAATTTGAGGACTGGTTATGGCGGTTTACCGAGCACCAACTGGTTGACTGTGCCGATTTTGGCCCCGAACCTTACACCTTCAATTTACTCAGGTATCCGGCAACGATTGATCCCTCCGACATCGCCTTGGGGCAATATCGTCTTGTCACCCACCAGAACGGTGAACTCCATCACCACTATCGTTTGGGGCACCCCCTGGCCGAGCGCTTGCTTGCGAACGCCAAGAGCTGTGAACTGCCAGCGTGTGAGTTGCGCTTTCGGTACGACCAATACGAAGGCAAGGTGAGTCTGGTCGAGCAACTGCGAGGTAAGAGCGGGTGGTTGCAACTAGACTTGTTGACGATTGACGCACTGGAGCGTGAGGAACATCTTGTCTTCAGTGGGGCTACCGATGACAGTAACACCCTGGATGCTGAGACTTGCACCAAACTGTTCGGCATCACCGCCGAGCAGGGGCCTGAAACAACTTTGCCGGAAAACGTAGCCGCAGACCTGGAAACCAGTGCAAGTCTTGCTGCAGACAGGATTATTCAGTCGGTCACCGAGCGCAATTACCAGTACTTTGAAGTCGAGATGGATAAGCTGGAAACCTGGGCGGACGATCTCAAGCAGGGACTGGAAAGGGAACTCAAGGAACTGGACCGTGAGATCAAGGCGGTCAAAAAGGAGGCCCGGCAGGTGGCGGACCTGGAGGCCAAGGTTGATCTGCATAAAAAGACCAAGGATCTGGAGCGCAAACGCAATGACAAACGCCGCAAGCTCTTCGAGGCGCAGGACGAGATCGACGAGCGCAAGGATGGGCTCATCAACCAGATCGAGGCACGGTTGAAGCAGTCTGTGACCACAGAGCCCCTGTTTACCGTACGCTGGTCAGTTATCTGAATATACCAATAGGCTAAAGAAGTCGCTGGGCAATCCCTCCGGCTCCTTGCGTAGTCATCGTTGCATAAGGCCCGCAAACTGAGCCCTATATTTGCACGATAAGAGATATAAACCTACACTCGATTCGCATATCTCTCAGTTTAGCGATATGGAGACTATTGGCCTAGTCAGTGATCCAAATGGATAACATGGCAGAAACATCGCACCGCAGTGGCGTCTATCGCAAGACCTAATCGTTGCCAGTGCAGAGAATTTGGGCATGTTAAAGCAGATTAATAAAGGAAAACGAAACCGAAAATACGCCTATCAGGTCTATATTGATATTTTATCGGAAGGGACGGAACTGTCTGGAGTATGGAATGTTTCTGTTCTTGGATAAAAAAAACATCCGTGAATCCGCAGAGACATTGCTGATTTTGTAATCAGCACATCAAATGCTATAATGATCCATAACAACACCCCCCACGCATCTCGTCGGATCTGCGCACCATGGGGGGTTACTTTTTCCCGGGGGGAGAAAAATGCGCTTCTCTAAGCTCCCCAAAACCTTCGACGAACAGATCGACCTCCTCACACAGCGCGGTATGGCCGTGGCGGATCGCGCACGGGCGCGGCACTATCTTGCCCATCTGAACTACTATCGGCTTGGGGCCTACTGGCTTCCCTTAGAACAGGATCACAACAGCCATCAATTCCGCCCCGGCACAACCTTCGAACAGGTTCTGAGACTGTATGTCTTTGATCGCGAGCTGCGCTTGTTGGTTCTCGACGCTATTGAGCGTATAGAAGTCTCCATCCGTACTCAGTGGGCCTACCATCTCTCGCACACCTATGGTTCACATGCACATCTGGACAAAACACTGTTTAAGGCAAAGTGGAACCATTCCGGGAATATCAGCAAGCTGAAAAGAGATGTTGGCAAAAGCCACGAGGTTTTTATGCAGCATCTGCGGCGCAAGTATGATGAGATCCTGCCACCCTTGTGGGCGATTTGCGAGATCATGACACTCGGCGCACTTTCCATGTGGTTCGCCAACCTGCGGCATGGTAAGGACCGCAATGCGATCGCGCATACCTATGACCTGGACGAGGTCAACCTGACATCATTTCTGCATCACCTGAGTACGGTTAGAAACATCTGCGCCCACCATGGGCGCCTGTGGAATCGAGAGTTTACTTTCACCTGGAAAATCCCGATACATCGGCCTGCCGTATTATTGGAAAACTTCCATAACCATGGCGAGCGACGAATTTACAACACCCTGGTCATGCTTGCATACCTGATGGACCAAACCAGCCCTAAACATCATTTCAAAACACGTCTGCATGAATTGCTGAAGAAACATTCGGTGGATGATACGGCGATGGGGTTTCCTGACAACTGGTGGGAGCTTGAGTTCTGGATGACGACGAAATGACTGAACCAACCATCATCTGTCCAAGTTGCAAGACTGAGATCAAACTCACCGAGTCGCTGGCCGCGCCGCTTATCGAGTCCACCCGCCAGCAGTTCGAGCAGCAGCTCGCGCAGAAAGACAGCGATATTGCTCAACGTGAACAGGCTGTTCGTGAAAAGGAAAGGCAACTGGCTGAGACCAGAGGTAAACTCGATGAGCAGGTAGCTGACCAGGTTGAGGAGCAGCTGAAAAAGGATCGTGCCCGGATCATTTCAGAAGAGGCCAGGAAGGCCAAACTGGCAGTATCAACAGACCTCGATGAAAAGACACGGGAATTGGATGATTTGCAGGAGGTACTGAAAATCCGCGACGAGAAGCTCGCGGAAGCACAAAAGGCACAGGCCGAGCTGATCAAAAAACAACGTGAACTGGATGATGCCAAGCGTGAAATGGATTTAACCATCGAAAAGAGTGTGCAGGAGGGCCTGATTGCAACTCGCGAGCAGGCAAAAAAAGAGGTCGAGGAAGCCCTGAATCTGAAGGTCGCAGAGAAAGACCAGACCATTGCATCGATGCAGAAAAAGATCGAAGAACTCAAGCATCGCGCGGAACAAGGCTCGCAGCAACTACAGGGTGAAGTGCAAGAGCTGGAGCTTGAGGATCTGTTACGCAGCAAGTTCCCTTTCGACACCATCGAGCCGGTACCCAAGGGGGAATTTGGTGGCGATGTCGTGCAACGTGTTAACGGTGCAAACGGTCAGCTCAGTGGTACGATTCTGTGGGAATCCAAACGCACCAAGAGCTGGAGCGATACCTGGTTACCCAAGCTGCGCAAGGATCAGCGCACCGCAAAAGCCGAAATTGCCGTTATCATCAGCCAGGCACTGCCGAAGGATGTGGAAACGTTTGAAACCATAGACGGCGTCTGGGTAACTCACCCGCGCACCACATTACCCGTGGCGGCAATTCTGCGTCAGTCACTGATTGAGGTGGCACTGGCCCGGCAGGCCAATGAAGGACAGCAAACAAAGACCGAAATGGTCTATCAGTACCTCACGGGGCCGCGCTTCCGTCAGCGTGTGGAAGCCATTGTCGAGGCATTTTCGACCATGCAGGGTGATCTCGACAAGGAAAGAAAGGCCATCATGAAACAATGGGC